>DASUEW010000375.1:0-3815 GCA_036274875.1 Ilumatobacteraceae bacterium | reverse complement strand
GAAGAGGTCGTTCGTCCAGATCCCCTGCATGATCTCGATCGTCTCGCGCACGTGCTTGTGCCGCTTGGGGAAGATGTGCGAAGCGCTCGCGGCCGCGAACTCCTCGGGCATCCAGCCCGACCCCACACCCACGTTCACCCTGCCGTTCGAGAGGTGGTCCACGGTGGCGATCTCCGCAGCGAGGACACCGGGCGCTCGGTATGGCGTGTCGGTGATGCTCATGCCGATCCGCACCTTCGTCGTCTTCGCAGCGAGCCAGGGGATCAGCGGCCAGCCTTGGAACCACTCACCTCGGGAGGACACCGGCAATGCCTTCGGGAACTCGTTCATCATGCCGAACGGGTACTGGAGCTGCTGACGATCGGAGGCTTCCGGGACGACGATCCGGTCGAGCGTCCACACGGAGTCGAAGTCGAGTTCCTCGGCGACGCCGGTGAGAACTTCGAGCTCCTTCACGGTCACCTTGTCGCGGAAGTTCGGCAGGTAGAGCGCGAGCTTCATGAGAGACAGCCTCCTCATCGTTCGTTCATGGATGGCGACGGCCAAGGCTGCGGCCCAGCGCCACGCTTACGAGCCCCCCAGGCTGCCAGTCCACGCCGACGCTAACAGGTCTCCTGATGCCGGTCCGGCGGGCAGCTCCTCCTCGATCCCCGGGAGAGATGTGGTTCGCCTATCGACGAGCGACGTGGCACTCGCCACGTCTGCGATCGTTGCCCAGGAGTGCCTACGGGACGTCGCCGAGCGACCGACCGGCGTGCACGTGCCCCGCGGTCGCTGCGATGATGATGGCGTGAAGCTCATTCACCAAGTAGTCGTGTTCGACGCCGCCGATCTGGCCGCGGAGAGCAGCTTCTGGGCTGGCGTGTTCGGCGGAACGGTCGACACCGAAGACAACTGGCACATGGTCGAAGTCGACGGTCAGCCGCGAATCGGCGTCCAACTCGCACCGAGCCATGTGCCTCCCGACTGGCCGGACGGCACTCCGCAGCAGATCCACCTCGACCTCTGGGTCGATGACCCAGCCGCCGCGCACGACCTCGTCATGTCCCTCGGAGCGACGGTGTTGAAGGAGGCCGACGACGCAGACGCGAACGACGCCTTTCGGGTGTACGCAGACCCAGCCGGCCACCCCTTCTGCCTTTGTTGGGTCAAGCCCCGCGAGCGCTAGCTAGCTGGCGGTCATATCTTTGGAGCGATATCGTTTCTGATATGACCACGCTGGGCGCCGGCGACCGTAGATCGGTGTTTCCCGGCTTCGGTGACCTGGCCAACGACCCGGTCGAGTTGATCAACCGGCTCGCGGCGTTGCGTCTGGCTCATGGTCTTTCCCAAACCGAGGTCGCGGCGCGCATGGGTACGTCGCAGTCAGCGGTCGCGCGTCTCGAATCCGGCGCAGCCGATGTGCGCCTGTCGACGTTGACCCGCTACGCGGCAGCGGTGGAGGCATCCATCGGCTTCACGCTGCAAGGTCACGAGGAGACAGTCACGAGGAGACATAGGTCATGACCATCTATCCCGAGCGACCCGGGCGACCCGAGCACCCCGAGATCCCGTATCCACTCCCGCCGGAGCGATTCCCACCACGGCGGACCGAACCTGTCGTCGTGCCGATGGTGTCGATGGGAAGTGGCGACCCATGGCAGCAGCTGACCGATCAGCGCCGGATTCTCGTGAGCGGCCCGCTCGACCGAGACACCGTCACCGCGCTGTCAGCAAAGCTGATGGCCCTCGACGGCGAATCCGGTCGTGACGTCGAGATCGTGGTCAACAGCAGTGGTGGCCCGCTCGCTGAGATCTTTCCGGTTCTGGACGTGCTCGACTTGATGCGCGCTCGTGCGAACACGACGTGCGTCGGCTCGGCGGCGGGCACGGCAGTGGCCCTCGTCGCGCGTGGTACCGGAACCCGTCGCAGCGCGTTCAACGCGACGTTCTGCCTGCGCATCAACGACCGACAAACGATCGAAGGTACAACCAGCGACATCGTGCGCCGCGCCGGTGAGCTCGACGCACTCCGAGGCCGTTACGTCGCCGCGTTGGCGGCCAGGACTGGTCTCGACGACGAGCGTCTGGTTGCCGAGATCGAACACGGTCGAGTTCTCACCGCGACCGAGGCACGTGGGCTGCGGATCGTCGACGCGGTCGACGCCCCCGCGTCGAACACGAGCAGTCCCTGAACCACACCACGGGCCGTCTCAGCAGCGCGCCCACATCCGCCGGTATCGAGTGGTCGCTCGCAGGCCGACGATGCTGCTGGTCGGCGAGCTCAGACACGGACAGGTCCTTCCACGCTGGCGGCGAGGGCACCCAGGAGGCGGGCGAGCTCGTCGCGTTGCGTCGGGGTGAGGGGAGCGAGGATCGACGCCACGCGCACGCTGGCCCGCCACCCCGGCTTCGTGCGCATCGAACGCCGGCGGATCGGCGCCCTGCACGTCGCCTGACCAGCATTCGTCGCCACCACGTCGCTCACCACTCTGTTCGATGGTGGCGGACCGCCGCTGAGTACGTCGCGATGGGGAGGCGGGTGCCGCCGTCGATCGCGATGTACGCCTACGGGGTGCGGCCGATGAACGCCAACAGCTTGGTCTGGACGTCGGCATCGTGGGCGACGTCGACGCGGGGCCCGTAGTGGCCGCTCTGGCGCAGCACCTCGTCCATCGGCAACATGCCCTCGAGCATGTCGGCACACTTCTCCGGGTCGAGCGTCTCGTCGTGGCCGGTGGCCCGGGCGAGGTCCCAGCGGTGGAGGAACACGTCGGCGGTGTAGATCATGTCGATCGCTTGCCCGAGCGGCATGGTGCCGAGGTGCGGCAAGTCGTACTCGCGCTCGGCGGTCGCCGGGTCGTCGAGCAGTGCCTGCACGGCGTCGGTCTGGGCGCGCCAGGCACCGACGGGGTCGTCGTCGACCGATGGACCCGCAGGCAGAGTGATCCCGGTCGCCCCCTGGAGGAACGCCGGGAACCACTCGACGAGGTGGCGGACGACGTCGCGCGCAACCCAACCCTGCGGTGGCGCAGGGTTGTCCCAGGCTGCCGGCGCGGTGCTTTCGACGGTCGCCGTGAACGCACTGGCGATGCGGCGGTGCTCGTCGGCCGGGTTGCTCATCAGAGCTCGGCGATCAGGGCGTCGAGCTTGGCGTAACCCTCGTCGACGCCGGTTTCCATGCCGCTGGCCAGCCACTGGTCGCGGCCCTCGAAGCTGTCGACGAGCGACTGGGCGTGGAGCCGGGTGCGGCCGTCGCCGAGGTCCTCGAACCACAGCGTCTCGAGGGCGACGCCGTCGGGCTGACCGTCGAACGTGAAGGTCTGGACGATGCGGTCGTCGCCGACTTCGTGGAAGCAGCCGTGGAAGCCGTACTCCTCGCCGTCGCGTCCGGCGACGTAGCGCCAGCGGCCACCGGTGGTGGCGTCCCAGTCGAGGATCTTGGTCTGCATCGCGTTCGGCCCGACCCATCTGGCGAACAGCTCGGGATCGGTGTGGGCCCGCATCAGCTGTGCCGGCGTGGCGTCGAAGTCACGGGTCATGCGGATGATCGGCAGGGTGGGGTCGGCCTCGATCGAGACCTGGTAGCGGCTGCTGGTCGCCTTCATGACGCTTCTCCTTGTCGTTGGTATCGCCGGATGGTGGGTTGTTGATCGTCCTGCAGCTCGGCGAGGACGTCGTCGAGGCGCTCGTAGCGCTCCTGGGCCTGTTGGCGATACCGCTCGATCCACTTCGTCATCAGTTCGAAGACCTCCGCTTCGAGGTGGCACGGCCGCCGTTGTGCTTCCTTCGTCTGGGTGACGAGGCCGGCGTCGGTGAGCACTCGGATGTGCTTG
>DASUEW010000374.1:0-2922 GCA_036274875.1 Ilumatobacteraceae bacterium | reverse complement strand
CGGCTCGAACGGGACCGTGACCGCGGCGGTGGCGCCGAAGCGGGCGGCTTGGGCGTCGTCGAGGAACCGCGCCGCTGCACGCTTTGGGCCTCTCGGGATGCTGCCGCGATCGGATGGCCTCGTCAGCGATGACTCGTCGCTGGGCGATGCAGTCCGGCCGGCACGCGGCGGTACGGTCCCTCGGGTGAGAGGTCGGAGGTCGCAGCCTTTCCGAAGTGTTTGGTGGTGTCTAATCGCCGTGGCGCCAATCACCGCCGCGTGCGCGACCATGCGATCCGAGACGGTGGGTTCCTTGGACCCGCTGGTGCCGGCAGCCACTTCGACTCCGTCAACAGTGGAGGTGAGGACCACGCTGGTCGCGTCCCTGGATGCCGATGTCCTCACCGACATCTCGATGACGTCGATTCCGACGGATGTCATCGTTCCGACGAGTGGCACCTCGTTGGACGAGCAGACCAACCCGATCAACGGTCGCCGCGGCGGCCGCCGTCCGCTCGACGAAGAGTTCGCGTGCTTGCCAGGGACGCCGTCAACCTGCCTGGTCCGAACGCTCGACATGTTGGGGTTCGACGTCACCAGCGGCTCGAGCACCGGCCTCAACCGACGCGTGCAGCGGGCGACCGCCGTCGTTCAACTCGACGCGGGGCTCGAGATGACCGGTGCGGCCGACGATGCGCTGTTCCGCTATCTCGGGATCGACGACGAGGCGCAGAGCCGACCCGACGAGACACGTCAGATCGGCACCTCGAGCAACGACCGGCCGATCATGGCCATGCGATACGGCGACGGGCCGAAGACGGTGCTCGTCGTCGGTGAGACGCACGGCGACGAAGAGGCCGGCCGTCGAGTCGTCCTCCGCGCGCTGTCACTGGCGTTGCCCGATGGCATCACGCTGTGGGTCATCCCCACCATGAACCCGGACGGCAACGAGCTCGACACCCGCTGGCTGCCCAACGGTGCCGACCCGAACCGGCAGGCGCCGATCGAGCGCGAGCAGCAGGCCGTGTACGACTTCGCGCTGGCAGTCCAGCCGTCGTTGGCCGTCTGGTACCACCAGAACTACGGCTGGGTCGGCGGCGCGGGCGCGTCGATCCAGCCGGCGAAGATGTACCAGGAGATGACGAGACTGGGGACGTTGAAGCGCAGCGGCGACTGCGCGAGGGGGTTCATGTGGTGCCCGATCGATCTCGCCCTCGGCAGCAGCTCGATCCTCGTGGAGCTGCCTGACGTCGTCACGCCCGCCCAGGTCCAGATCCACGCCACCGCGCTACTCACCGTCGCATCGGACTGACGCTGAGACCCGCATCCATGGAGAACTCTCATGAGATGCCTCGGCTGCAACGTGACATCGCCAGCGAGATCCGCTTCGTAACCGTGGTTACACGGCACTGGAGCGGATGGGTCGGGCCCGTTGGGTCTTCTTGCGTATCGCATGCCGCGCGAGCCGTCGACGCCGAGGATTGCGGTGTGGCTCGCTCACGTCGACTGTCCGAGTTCGCCGGCTATCCGGCGGCGCGCCTGCCGTTCTCAGCCCGACGTGCGCTGGCTCTCGCAAGCGCCTTGGCTCTCGGCGGCGATGAGTCCGCAGCGCTCGGCAGATCGACGGGCTTGCGGGTCGGCGGCACGGGCAGGTCCAGGACGTTCTCCGGTTGCGGTCCGAGATTGGCTCGCTTCTGCTCAGGACGCCTCACCAGGAGGAGGACCTCGGCGGCCTTCACCAAGTGGATGTTCATCCCCGTACCCGCCTATCAAGCCCGAGCGTCCTCGTGCCGATGCCTCAAGGATGGAATCGGCGAGATCCTACCGGGATCGGGTGCGGCACCGCCCCGATAGCGAGCACGGGCAGGCGCTTCTGCGTCTGGTCATCATCAGCCTGCTGCTGATCGACACGGCGTGGCTCGCCGCGCGCGACCCGGCGCGCGCCGCGCAGCTGTGGGCGCTCAATGGCGGCTCGCTGGTCTTCTCGTTGCTGCTGCTCACCCGCATCCTCCACCGCCCCCACGCCTCGCCGCGGCGCCGGGTGCTCGGCGCGATCCACGACAACGTGGCGGCCACGCTCTGGCTCTACACCTCGGGGCCGCTCGGCGCGCTGGCGCTGTTCTGCTACCCGTTCGTCACGGTCGGCAACGGCTTCCGCTTCGGCGTGCGCTACCTCGCCTGGTCGGGGTTCCTCGGCGCGCTCGGGATCAGCACCCTCATCCTCGCCGCGCCGGCGTGGCGGCCGCACGCCTTCATCGGCACGGGCGTGCTCCTCAGCCACGTGGTCGTCACCATCTACACCGGCGTGCTGCTGGCGCAGCTGCGGCGCACGCAGGCGCAGCTCGAGCGCATGGCCACCTGCGACGTCCTCACCGGGCTGCCGAACCGGCGCTTCTTCATGGAGCGGCTGGCGCACCTGGTCGCCTCGCCGGCCTACCGCCCGCTCGCCTGCCTGTACCTCGACCTCGACGGTTTCAAGTCGGTGAACGACCGCTGCGGCCACCGCGTCGGTGACGAGCTGCTGACGATGGTGGGGCGCGAGGTCCTCGCCTGCATCCGCCCCACCGACCTCCTCGCCCGGATCGGCGGCGACGAGTTCACCGTGGTCCTCGACGGGCCGGCCGACGTAGACGAGGCGCGGCAGGTCGCCGGACGCATCATCGCCGCCATCGAGGGGATCGCCGCCGTCGACGGCCACCCGGTGACGGTCTCGGCGAGCATCGGCGTCTCCTTCGTTCCCGCCGGCGGCGTCGCCGGGCGGTCGGTCGCCGCCGAGGAGCTGCTCCGCGCCGCGGACGACGCGATGTACGCGGCCAAGCGCTCGGGCAAGGGGCGCCAGCGCCTCGCCGAGCTCGCACCGGTGATCGACGCGGTGGCCTGACGGCTGGTCGTCCGCCGCAACCGGGTGGCGGTGGTTGACGAGGCCCTGGTGTTGCTGGTCGC
>DASUEW010000373.1:0-3087 GCA_036274875.1 Ilumatobacteraceae bacterium | reverse complement strand
CAGGTCCTCGAGGAGGATCTCGCAGTGGTTGTGCCCACCGGACATCGTGTGCACGTCGCGCACGATGTTCCAACCGTCCGACGGCAGGTCGACGACAAAGCACGTGTTGGCCGCCTGGGGGACCTCGGGATCCTCCTCGGTGCGGGCGACGAGCAGCGCGAACTTGGCGCCACGTGCGCCGGAGATGAACCACTTGTGTCCGTTGATCACCCACTCGTCGCCGTCGCGGTAGGCCTTGGTCTGGATCAACGTCGGGTCCGAGCCGGCCACCTCCGGCTCGGTCATCGCGAAGCACGATCGGGCGGTGCCCTCGCACAGCGGGCGGAGGTACTTCTCCTTCTGCTCGTCGTTCGCCCAGTGCAGCAGGGTGTGCTGGTTGCCCTCGTCGGGCGCCTGGGCGTTGAGCACGAACGGGCCGATGCCGACCTTGGCGGCCTCCGCCGACACGGCCGCCATCGCCGTCGGGCCGAGCGCCATCCCACCCCACTCCTTCGGCATGTGCGGCAGCCACAGACCCCAGTCCTCGCGGGCCTCCTTGCGGAGCTTGACGATGCAGCCGACGAGCTGCGACCGGTCGTCCTGGTCGATCGCCTCCCACTCCGGCCGCACCCTCGAGTCCATGAACTCGCGGACCTTCAGGCGGACCTCGTCGACCTCGGGCGGAAACGAAAAGTCGATCATGCGATCGGAGTCTGGTGTGTCATGTGAGCCGGCGGCGAAGCGGCTGGCGCGTCCGAGCCCTAGCCTCGACGTTCGTGCCATCGAAGGCGACATCGTGGGATCGCGAATCGCTCCCCGAGGGCGACGACAAAGTTCGCGCCGTGCGCGACATGTTCGACGCGATCGCGCCGCGGTACGACCTCGTCAACCGCATCATGACGTTCCGCCTCGACGTGCGGTGGCGCAGGCGGGCCGTGCGAGCGCTGGAACTGGCGCCAGGCAGCCGAGTCCTCGACCTGGCGAGCGGCACCGGCGACATGTGCGTCGACCTCGCGCGTGGCGGCCACGAGCCGATCTCCGTTGATATGAGCTACGGCATGCTCGCCGCCGATCGGTCGGGCGCTCCCCGCGTGCAGGCCGACATCCTCCGCCTCCCCGTGCCCGACCGCTCGGTCGACGGCGTGACGTGCGGATTCGCGCTACGCAACCTCGTGGAGCTCCCCGCCTTCTTCTCCGAGCTCGGACGCGTCGTGCGGTCGGGCGGAAGCATCGCGTTGCTCGACGTCGGGATCCCGCGCAATCCCATCGTACGATGGGGCAACGGGATCTACTTCGGCAAGGTCGTACCCCGTATCGGCGGGCTCTTGTCGGACGCCGCGGCCTACCGCTACCTCCCCCGCAGCGTCGCCTACCTCCCTCCTCCCGAGATCATGATCGCATCGCTTCGCGTCGCCGGATTCGCCGACGCGTCGCACCACCAGCTGTCCGGCGGCATCACGCAACTCTTGATCGGCACGCGTGAATGATGCGCGCCGTGACGCGACCCCTGGAGGGCGTGCTCGATCTCAACGATGTGGCCGGGGGCGACGGTTACCTGTTCGTGCGTGACGGCGTCGGGATCGCCGGCCGAGGGGTCGCCGCGCGTGTGCCGTACGACCAGGCACCCGACGTCCTCGCCTCGATCGAGCACGACGGCGACACAGCGGGCGGTCCGATCGCGATCGGCGTCCTGCCGTTCCTCCCCGGCTCGCCCGTCGAGCTCGTGATCCCGAGCGCGGTCGTGCGCAAGCGCGCCGACGGCAGTGCCTGGGTCACCCTGATCGATGACGCCGAGCAACCGATCGGACGGCCGCAGGCTCGTCCGACCGCGGCGTCATACGACATCCGCCCGGCCGTCGATGTCGCCCACTATCTCCGCGCCGTCGAGTCGGCGCGCGACGCGGTGCGTGCGGGTGACATCGTCAAGGCCGTGATCGCCCGCCCGATCACGGTCGCGTCCGACTGCCCGATCGACGTACACGCCGTGCTCGGGCGGTTGCGGGCCAGCTTCGGTTCGAGCTACCGCTACTCGGTCGACGGGTTCATCGGGGCGTCGCCCGAGCTGCTGGTGGCGGTCGAAGGCGACGTGATCCGCTCCCACCCACTCGCTGGGACCGCGCCGGTCACGGGCGACGTCGAGAACGACGCGCGGCTGGCGTCGGAGCTGATCGCCAGCACGAAGAACCAGGTCGAGCACCGCACCGTGATCGAGATGGTGCACGACACCCTGCTGCCGTGGTGCAGCTACCTCGATTGGGAACCGGAGCCGTCGATCGTGAGGGTCGCGAACGTGCAGCACCTCGGATCGAGCGTCGAGGGCCGCCTCTCGAACCCGGCCCCGAACGTGCTCGAGCTCGTGCGTGCGTTGTCGCCGACGCCTGCCGTCGGCGGCCACCCACGATCGCGCGCGCTCGACCTGATCGCGTCCGTCGAAGGGTTCGAGCGCGGCCCGTACGGCGGGGCGGTCGGTTGGGTCGACGCCAGCGGCAACGGTACGTGGGCGGTCGCGATTCGATGCGCCAAGCTCTCGGACGATCGCCACGTGGCCCGGCTCGTCGCCGGCGGTGGCATCGTGGCCGACAGCGACCCGCTCGCCGAGCTCGCCGAGACGCAAGCCAAGTTCCAGGCGATGCTCTCCGCCATCATCCGCCCCTGACTCCCGAACTGTCTGCTCCAGAACGCGCCACGGGCCGTATGAAGCAGACAGTGTCCCGCGGAAAGCGATGAGCGTCCTGAACCCGTCGTTCAGAACTGAACTCCCGGTTCGGGCGGCGGCGACGGAGTCGCTTCGCCGCCCGCTCATCTCTAGGGGTCGAGGGCGGCGGCGACGGCGGCGTGCAGACGGTCGTGGACCACGACGTTGTCGGCGCGGTTCGTGGGGATGCGGACGAGCCACGGCCCGGGTTGCGTCAGCCGCTCCGCCAGCTCGCCCGCATCGGTGATCGTCGTGGCGGGGATTCCGTGGGCGCGGGCAATCCCCTCGATGTCGGTCCCGTGCGGCGTGCCGAGCAGCGTCTCGAACTGATCGGCGGGGAGCGCCGTCGCTTGGGGGAGGAACGAGAAGATGCCACCCCCGTCGTTGTCGATCACGACGATCCGCAGGTCCGC
>DASUEW010000372.1:0-3519 GCA_036274875.1 Ilumatobacteraceae bacterium | reverse complement strand
GCGATCTCCTTGCGGTTGGCGTCGACCAGCTCGCGCATGCGAAACAGGATCTCGGCACGACGCGACAGGCTGGTCGCTCGCCACGCCGGGAACGCCGCCTTGGCGGCCGCGACCGCGGCGTCGACCTCGTCGGCCGACGCGAAGTCGACAGCGCCCGACTGCTCGCCGGTGGCCGGGTTGTAGACGACTCCGGAGCGACCCGACGAACCGACGACGACCGAGCCGCCGATCCAGTGCGAGATCCGATTCATGTTGCGCCTCCTCGTCGAACTGTTATGTGTTGAACCCGTACGTCGATGATTGGCACGTGACCCGTCACGTCAAGTACTGGGAGAGCCCGCGCCTGAGGTACTTGCCGTGGCCGGCGCGACCGTGGAACTGGTCGCCCTCGACGATCACGCTGCCCCGGCTCAGCACGGTGTCGACCTTGCCGTCGACCACGAAACCTTCGTACGCGGAGTGGTCCATGTTCATGTGGTGCTTGTCGTTGATGCCGATCTTGGTGGGGCGCGATGGATCCCACACGACGATGTCGGCATCGGCGCCGGGGAGGATCGCACCCTTCGTCGGGTACAGACCGAACATCCGCGCCGGCGTGGTGCAGCACGTCTCGACCCATCGTTCGAGTGTGATCTCACCGTTGACGACACCTTGGTACAACAGCTCCATGCGGTGCTCGACACCACCGATGCCGTTGGGGATCTTGGAGAAGTCGCCCAACCCGAGCTCCTTCTGCTCCTTCATGCAGAACGGGCAGTGGTCGGTCGACACGACCGCCAGCTCGTTCATCCGCAGACCCTTCCACAAGTCGGCCTGGTGGTGCTCGTGTTTCGTCCGCAACGGTGTGGAGCACACCCACTTGGCGCCCTCGAAGCCTGGCTGCGAGAGCTGGTCTTCGAGTGACAGGTAGAGGTACTGCGGACAGGTCTCGGCGAACACGTTGTGGCCGCGATGCCTGGCGGCGGCGACCTCTTCGAGGGCCTCCGATGCGGACATGTGCACGATGTAGAGCGGGACGTTGCCGGCGACCTTGGCGAGTTGGATCGCGCGGTTGGTCGCCTCCCCCTCGAGCTCAGCGGGTCGGGTGAGCGAGTGGAACCGCGGATCCGTCTCACCGCGCGCCAAGGCCTGGGCGACGAGCACGTCGATGGCGATGCCGTTCTCGGCGTGCATCATCATGACCGCGCCGCTCTCGCCGGCGTTCTGCATCGCCCGCAGGATCTGGCCGTCGTCGGCGTAGAACACGCCGGGGTACGCCATGAACAACTTGAAGCTGGTGATGCCCTCGTTGTCGACGAGGTACGTCATCGCCTTCAGCGACTCCTCGTCGACGCCGCCGATGATCTGGTGGAAGCCGTAGTCGATCGCGCAGTTCCCGTCGGCCTTGGAGTGCCAGTCGGCGAGCCCGTCCATCACGTTCTCGCCAGCGCGTTGCACGGCGAAGTCGACGATGGTCGTGACTCCGCCCCACGCCGCGGCGATCGTGCCGGTCTCGAACGTGTCGGAGGCCGCGGTGCCGCCGAACGGCAGCTCCATGTGGGTGTGCACGTCCACCCCACCGGGGATCACGTACTTGCCGGTCGCGTCGATCGTGCGGTCGGCGGCGACGCCCTGGGCCTCGGCCCGGCCCGGCGCGTACAGCGCGGCGATGGTCTCGCCGTCGACGAGCACATCCATGGCGCTGCGGCCGGACGGGGCGACGACCGTGCCGTTCTTGATCAGCGTCGTCGGCATGTCACTCCTCCACGAGGTCGAAGTACGCGTCGGGCCGGCGGTCGCGGTAGAACGCCCAGCGGTCGCGCACCAACTTGATCTTGTCGATGTCGAGGTCGCGCACGATCAGCTCCGGCTTGTGCGCGTCGCCGACGTCGCCGACGAACTGCCCCTCCGGATCGACGAAGTAGCTCTGGCCGTAGAAGTCGTCGTCGCCGAGCGGCTCGATGCCGACCCGGTTGATCGCCCCGACGTAGTACATGTTGGCGACCGCGGCCGCCGGCTGCTCGACGCGCCAGATGTACTCGGACAGCCCGCGGCTCGTGGCCGACGGGTTGAACACGATCTCGGCGCCGTTCAGGCCGAGCGCCCGCCAGCCCTCCGGGAAGTGGCGGTCGTAGCAGATGTACACCCCGACCTTGCCGACCGCGGTCTCGAACACCGGGTACCCGCCATTGCCCGGGCGGAAGTAGAACTTCTCCCAGAACCCCTTGACCTGCGGGATGTGCTGCTTGCGGTACTTGCCCAGATACGTGCCGTCGGCGTCGATGACGGCCGCCGTGTTGTAGTAGACCCCGGCCTGCTGGACCTCGTAGACCGGGAGCACGAGCACCATGCCGAGCTCCTTGGCCACCGACTGGAACCGCTGTGTGGTCGGCCCGTCGGGGATCGGCTCGGTGTACCCGTAGTACTCGGTGTCCTGCACCTGGCAGAAGTACGGGCCGTAGAACAACTCCTGGAAGCACATCACCTGCGCCCCCTGGGCGGCGGCCTCGCGCGCCGCGTCCTCGTGCTTGTCGATCATCGATTCCTTGTCACCCGACCAATCGGTCTGCAACAAGGCGGCTCTCACGGTTGTCCCCATGCCCCCGGACTGTAACGACACACCGGAATGTGGACAATACCGCCTTTGTTACCGTACGTTCCGTTCACATCGGCGCAACAACAGACGCAAGAACAGACGCAACGACAGACTGGCCCCCGGCGCCCGCCGGCAGCCGTGTGGTCAACCGTGCTGGCATCACTGGCATCACTGGCATCACTGGCATCAAAGGTCCTGACGGCAAAGGAGCGCAAGTGCCGGCTCCCGTCACCGGCCTCGTCGGCCGCATCGTCACCGATGTCGTGGCGGCCGGCGACGACCGCAGCTCGCGGGGCATCGCCGCCGTGATCGGGCGCATGATCTCGGCCGGCAGCCTGGCCGACGGGACGCGGCTGCCGACGGTGCGCGACCTCGCCCGCCGCCTCGGCGTCTCGCCCACGACCGTGAGTGACGCCTGGCGAACCCTCTCCGATGTCGGAGCGATCGAGACCAGGGGGCGCAACGGTACCCTCGTCCGCCGGCCAACGGGCCCCGGGCGGCCGCGCCGCTATCGACGCGTCACCGAGGGGCCCGGGCATTTCGAGCTCGACCTGTCGTCGGGCACTCCCGACCCGGACCTGTTGCCCGACCTCGGGCCGATCATCGCCCGGATGAGCCGCCAATCACTGACGTCGAGCTACCTCGACCATCCCGTGCTGCCCGAGCTCGAAGCAGTGCTGACCGAGCTGTGGCCGTTCCGACCGGAGGCGATGACGGTCGTCGACGGGGCGATGGACGCGCTCGACCGTGTCGCGCAATACGTGCTCCGCCTCGGCGACCGCGTAGTCGTCGAGCACCCGACGTTCCCGCCGATGCTCGACCTGCTCGAGCAGCTCGGGTGCGAGGTGATCGCGATCGACGTCGACACCGAAGGGCTCACCGTCGACGGGCTTCGCGACGCGATGCGTTCCCGACCTCGGGCGCTCTTCTTCCAGCCACGCGCG
>DASUEW010000371.1:0-2113 GCA_036274875.1 Ilumatobacteraceae bacterium | reverse complement strand
TGGCGCTGGTGGGTGCCCTGATCATCACGATGTACTCCCACATCGGGATGGACATCTTAAAGCTGCTTCTCCCGATCCCGTTCGGGCTCCGCTCCGACATCTGGCAGCTGCTCGTGAGCCTGCCGGTGATCTTCTGGTCGGCGTCGATCTTCTTCGAGGGCGCGTGGCGGGCGCTGCGCGCGCGGACTCTGGACATGATGGTGCTCGTCGCCGTCGGGGTTGGCACCGGCTGGCTGTACTCGCTGTGGGTGACCGTCACCGGCGGTGGTGAGGTGTTCTACGAGGCGGCTACCGTCCTCACCGCCTTTGTGCTGTTGGGCCACTGGTTCGAGATGCGCGCCCGTGGCGGCGCCAACGAGGCCATTCGAGCGTTGCTCGACCTGGCGCCGCCGATGGCGACGGTGGTCCGCGACGGCGAGACCATCGAGGTGCCGACCGCCGAAGTCCAAGTCGGCGACCTGCTGCTGGTGCGCCCCGGCGCGAAGGTGGCCGTCGACGGCGTCGTCGAAGAAGGCGACAGCGACCTCGACGAGTCAATGGTCACCGGTGAGAGCCTCCCGGTGCACAAGGCCCCGGGAGACCAAGTGATCGGCGCGACGCTCAACACCACTGGCACGTTGCGGGTGCGAGCCACCAAGATCGGCTCCGACACCGCGCTGGCACAGATCGTCAAGCTCGTCCAAGAAGCCCAGAACTCCAAGGCGCCGGGCCAGCGCCTCGCCGACCGGGCGGCGTTCTGGCTCGTTCTCGTTGCCCTCATCGGCGGCACCGGCACGTTCCTGGTCTGGTACCTGTTGGCCGACCGACCCGTCGACGAGGCGATCCTGTTCGCGATCACCGTCGTCGTGATCACCTGCCCAGACGCCCTCGGACTCGCCACCCCGACCGCGATCATGGTCGGCACCGGCCTCGGCGCCAAGCGAGGAGTGCTGTTCAAGAACGCGGTGGGCCTCGAAACCTCCGCCCACATCGACACCGTCGTCATGGACAAGACCGGCACCCTCACCAAAGGCGAACCAGAGGTCACCGACGTCATCGCCGACGGCATCGACGAGGCCCGCCTGCTGGAGCTGACCGCCGCGGTCGAGCGCGAGTCCGAGCACCCCCTCGCCCAAGCCGTCGTCACCGAAGCCGAACGACGCGGCGTGGCAGTGTTGCGTGCCGAGGACTTCGACAGCGTCCCCGGACACGGCGCCATCGCGACCGTCGACGGCCACCGGGTCGTGATCGGGAATCGACGGCTCATGGAACGTGAAGGCATCGACCTCGGTGCCCTCGCTGTTCGCCGTGAGGAGCTCGCCGAGGGCGGACGCACCGCCGTCGCCGTCGCCGTCGACGGCCGTGCCGCCGGGCTGATCGGCCTGGCCGATGCCCCCCGGGAGACCGCCGCCGCTGCAGTCGCCGAACTCAAACGTCTCGGCGCCGAGGTCGTGATGCTCACCGGCGACATCCAAGCCACCGCACGTCGCATCGCTTCCCTCCTCGGTGTCAACACGGTCATCGCCGAGGTGCTGCCCGGCGACAAAGCCTCCAAGGTCGCTGAGCTCCAGGCGCAAGGCCGCAAGGTCGCGATGGTCGGCGACGGTGTCAACGACGCGCCAGCACTCGCGCAGGCCGACATCGGCATCGCGATCGGCGCCGGCACCGACGTTGCCATCGAGACCGCCGACATCGTCCTGATGCGCAGCGACCCCCTCGACGTCCCCATCGCCATCAAGATCGGCCGGGGCACGCTGCGCAAGATGCGCCAAAACCTCGGATGGGCCGTCGGCTACAACGTGATCGCCCTACCCATCGCTGCCGGTGTGTTCGAACCCGCATTCGGGCTCGTGCTCCGACCCGAGATCGCCGCCCTGTCGATGTCCGGATCGAGCGTCATCGTCGCCGTCAACGCCGTCATGCTCAAACGGCTGCCACTTCCCTCGACCACGGTCGCTGCGGCCACGACCCCGGTCCCCGACGCACTAGCGGCGGCGACCCCGGCTCGCTGACTTGACCGTGGAGCGGCGCCCAACGGCCACGGCATCGCGCCAGCGCGGCGAAGGCGACGCCACCGCCGGCCCACGGCCGCTGCGCATGCTGTGGATCACCGCCGCGTGGGGCGCTTGCTTCG
>DASUEW010000370.1:0-5434 GCA_036274875.1 Ilumatobacteraceae bacterium | reverse complement strand
TGTTCGGGGTGGGCTTGCTCGAGGCGCTACCAGACGACACCCTCCTCGCGCTCGCCGATCCCGATGACGCCGACGGTGACGGGATCTCCGGCCGCGTCAACCGGGTGCTCGACCCGTCGGGTGCCCTGGTGATCGGCCGGTTCGGATGGAAGGCCAACGTGGCGACCGTCGAGCAGCAGACCGCCGGCGCGTTCCACGGCGACATCGGCATCACGAGCAGGCTGCAGCCGGATCAGGACTGCACGGACGCCCAGCCACAGTGCCGAGCGGCCATTGACGGCGGCGAACCCGAGCTCGACGACCAGAAGCTGGAGCGCGTGACGTTCTACACCCGCACGCTCGCCGTGCCTGCACGCCGCGACGTGGACGACGCCGACATCAGCGCCGGCGCTCGGGTGTTCGACGAGCTCGGTTGCTCCTCGTGCCATCGCCCGCAGCTGTCCACCGGCGACGCCGAGGTCGGGGCGACGGCGAACCAGACGATCCATCCCTACACCGATCTGCTGTTGCACGACATGGGTCCGGCGCTTGCCGACGATCGACCCGACGGAGAGGCGACGGGCAGCGAGTGGCGTACGGCGCCGTTGTGGGGCATCGGCCTCATCGACGATGTCAACGACCACACCCGCTTGCTCCACGACGGCCGGGCACGCGACGTCGAAGAGGCGATCCTGTGGCACGGTGGTGAGGCGGCCGCCGCGCAAGGCCGGTTCCGCCAGCTCGACGCGGCGGCACGCGACCAACTGCTGAGGTTCGTGGACTCGCTGTGAGACGACTCGTTGCCGCCCTCGTCGTCGCCATGTCGTTTGCTGCGTGCAGCGGTGACGGTTCGACCGACACGACCCCAGCGGCAGGCGACTCGACGGTCACCGCGGACGGCGACCTGCCGAGTCGCGACGACGTCGTGGCGGCGATCACCGCCGAGGTGATCGTGCCCGGATACGACCGGCTGGCCACGACTACCGAGACCCTGCAGACGGCGATCGAGGACGTGTGTGCACAACCGAGCGACGCCCGGCTGACGGTCGCCCAGGAGGCGTGGCGGGATGCCCGACAAGCGTGGTCGGCGACACGTGCGTACCGATTCGGGCCGGCGACGGACGACCGGACGATGTCGAAGATCGACTTCCCGATCGATCCGCAGAAGATCACCGACCTGCTCGCCGGTACCGAACCGGTCGACGTCGAGACGGTCGGCGCGTTGGGGTCCGATCAGCGCGGTCTCGGTGGCGTCGAAGCGGCATTGTTCGGCAACGACCCGACCGACGACCGATCCTGCGAATACGCCGCCTCGGCGTCCGAGCTCGTTGCCACAACGGCCGTCGAGCTCTCCGACGAGTGGGAAGTCGGATCCGACCTCCCGACGCAGGACGTCATCGAACTGGTGGTGAACGGGATCGTGTTCGCGCTCGGCGACGTCGCCGACATGCGGCTCGGACTCGCGAGTGGGGCGACGACCGGCATCCCGGCACCCGCCGAAGCCGACGGCGGTTCGGCCCACAGCGCGCGCGACGACATGCTCGCCGTGCTCGACGGCGTCGACGCCCTCGTCGACCACCTCGACCCGCTCGTCTCGTCGCAATCGGCGCAGACCGCCGAGCGGCTGGCGACACAACTCGCCAATGCCCGCACCAACATCGAACTGATCCCTTCCCCGCTGGCGACGGCGACCGACATCGACGCGATCGCGAGCGCGTACCGCTCGACCACCGCGGCGCTCCTGATCGCACGGGCCGAGGTCGCCAGCCTGCTCGGGGTGACCCTCACCCTCGGTGACGCCGATGGCGACAGCTAGCGGCGTTCTGCGCCATCCCGTCGCACCGATCGCCGCAATCGTCACCGTCGTCGCCGTCTCGGCGACGTGGTGGTGGAGCCACGGCCCCACTCGGGTCGATGCGCCGCAGCCGCTCCGCGTGCACGCCACCTCGATCTACGACTTCGCGTCGCTCGACGAGATGGCAGCTGCAAGTGACCTCGTCGTCGAGGCCGACGTCGTGGCCGTCGAGCGCGGGCGTCTCGTCGGCGAACCCGACCAGGGTGGCGTGATCAGCCGCATCGTCACGCTCGCCATCGACGACGTCATCGGCGGCGAGACGACGGCTCCTTCGACGGTCATCGTCGAGGAGGAAGGTTGGCTACCCGACGGCACTCCGATCATCGTCGACGACGTCGAACCGAGCTCCGTCGGAGACCACGGCGTGTGGTTCCTCGACGCGCTCGAGGCGCCCGACGGCGCCGACATGCCCGCGTATCTCGTGATCAACTCGCAGGGCCGGTTGCTCGACCGCGACGGCCGAGTGGTCGGCGGCGATCAGACCGACCCGCTCGTCCTCGCGGTCCAGGACGGTTCGTTCGACGCGCTGATCCGAACGCTGGGAGCGACGGTCGTAGACTGAACGGTGTGGAGGGGGACGACCACGACCACGACGACGCGGCCGTGTTGTCCGTCAGCCAGCGGTGGTGGGACGCGATCTGGCGCGACGGCAAGCTCGACGTCATCGACGAGTTGTTCACCGAGCCGTTCGTACGGCACACGGGCAGCGGTACCGAACCGGAGACCCGAGCTGCGTACAAGAGTCGACTGGGCGAGTTCCAGCGGGTGCTGTCCCGGGCGGAGACCGTCATCGACGATCGTGTCGTCGACGGCGACAAGGTCTGGACGCGGGCGACGAGCAAAGGCATCAACCGCGAGACGGGCGAACGCTCGGTCGTCACGTGGTTGCTGATCCAGCGCATCGAGGGCGGCCGCATCGCCGAGATCTGGGTCGCCACGTTCCCCGGTGTCGACTGGTCGGATTGAGACGCTTGACCGAGACGTCGGACGCCTGAGCTACGCGAACTCGACGGCGACGAGCGCCCGGCGGTGCTGCCCACGCTTCAGTGCGAACGCTGAGGTGATGATCAACACGACGACACCCATGCCGACCAGCGTGACGGCCAAGGTCGTGGCATCGGCGAGCAACCCGAGCGGGAGCGCGGCGAGACCGAACCCGCTGAAGCCGAGCACAACCATGCTCTGCATCCGTCCGTGGTAGTCGACGTCCGACAGCGACAGCATCAGCGACTGGGTCGTCGTCTGGAAGATCAGCCCGCCGGCGCCGACGGCCAGCAGCGCCACCAACGCCAGCCAGAACGAGCCGGCGAGTCCCAACGCGATCAGCGAGACGCCGAGGAGCGCTCCCGACGCGGCGACCGTCGCCCACGGTCGGTGCACCACCCAACGTCGGCGCGGCGCCACGACGCCGGCAACGACCGCGCCGAGCCCGGCCACCCCTGCCATCACGCCGTACCCGCCCGCGCCGACGCCGAACCGCTCGTCGGCCAGCGTCGGCAGGAACGTGAGGTACGGGAAGCCGATGACGACGATGCCGATCGTGGTGAGCGCGACCAGGCCGAGGCCGCGGCGGGCGCGGACGTACTGCACGGCGTCGACCATCTCTGCGATCGGCGACCGCTTCGATCGCGTCCGTGGTGAGCCCGGTGGCAGGCCGACCAGGACGGTTCCGGCCACCACGCTGGTCCCGGCCGCCAGGAGGAAGACCCCGCCGACGCCGAACCACGACAGTCCGATCAGCACCCCGGCCAGCGCCGGCGCGATCACTCGCATCGCCTCTTGCGTGGTCTGGCTGAGCATGACCGCGGCACCGATGTCGGCGGGATCGACGAGCTCGGCGATGAACGCGATGCGCGCCGGCAGGTACAGGGCGAAGGCCACCGCCTGGATCGCGCTCGCGAGGATCAGCATCCAGTACTCGATCACACCGGTGACGACGGCCACCCCGACGATCGACGACGACAGCACCAGCATCGACACCGCCGCCAGTAGCACGCTTCGCTTCGCGAACCGGTCGGCGGCGACGCCACCCCACGGCGTCGCGATCAGCATCGCGACCCCGAACGCTAGCATCACCCCGCCGAGGCCGGCGTTGCTCCCCGTGAGGTCGCGTGCCAACCATCCCCGAGCGACCGCCTGGCCCATCACCCCGAAGATCACCGCCGCCGCGCTGTACAACAAGCGGCGGTAGCCCGGCGACTCCATCACCGACGACACGACCACCCACAGTAGGACTCGTGCGGGCTGGTAGGACGATGTTCAGGATGTCGAGGGCCGATCGCCCGCATTGCAGGTTTCGATTGACGTCCGGCGTGGTACCCGATTGCCATGATCACCGTCGGAGTCGTTCTCCTCCTTCTCGGCTTGTTCCTCGATGTCCCGATCCTGTGGACCATCGGCATCGTGCTCGTACTGGTCGGCGCGATCCTGTGGATCCTCGGAGCCACCGGTCGCGCCATCGGTGGACGCAACCACTACTGGTAACGCAGGCGTCGAACACCCGGCACACCGCTTGGGTCACACAGTCGTCACGGGCCGTGACGTGTCGTACGGGGTCGGAGATCGATCCCTCAGTGGTCCATCGCGTACATCTCGTCGATGAGCGCTGCGTACGTGGCATTGATGACGTTCCGCTTGACCTTGAGCGTCGGGGTCATCTCCCCGGCCGCGATCGTGAACTCGTGCGGGAGGACGCGGAACTTGCGAACGTGCTCGACCCGCGATCGCTTGGCGTTCACCTCGTCGACGATCCGACTCATCTCGGCGTGCAGATCCGGGTCGACGGTGAGCGATTCGTAGTCGGCGACCTTGCCGTGTGCTTGGGCCCACGCGACGAGCGCGTCGCCACCGAGCGTCAACAGCGCGGTCAGGTACCGGCGACCTTCACCGATCACGACCGCCTCCGAGATCAACTCGTACAGGCGCAGATCGGTCTCGATCTCCTGGGGCGCGATGTTCTGGCCGGCGGCAGTGATGATGAGGTCCTTCTTGCGCCCGACGATGGTCAGGTACCCGTCGTCGTCCACACGGCCGACGTCGCCCGAATGCATCCAACCCTCGTCATCGACGAGGCCGGCGCTGGCAGCCTCGTCGCGGAAGTAGCCGGCGCAGACGTTGCCGCCCCGCACCAGGATCTCGCCGTCGTCGGCGATGCGCAGCGCCACTCCAGGGATCGGTTGGCCCACGGTACCGATCCGGTTGTCGTCCGGAGGGTTGCAGGTGCTCGGGCCGCAGGCCTCGGTCTGACCGTAGAGCTCGACGAGGGGCAGTCCGATCGCATGGAACCAGCGGATGAGGTCGGGGTGGATCGGCGCGGCCGCGGTGATCAGGATGTGAGCCTGGTCCAAACCGAGCTCGTGGCGGATCTTGGCACCGACGAGCCGGTCGAGCACTTGGTACGGCACCTGCTCCCACACCGGCGCTCGAACTGCGGCACCGTGCCCGGCAATCACGTGCCCCCCCAACCCGAGGTAGCGATCGATGAAGAGCTTCGTCAGGCCGTGCTCGGCGGCGATCTTGGCGACCACGGCCTCCTGGAACTTCTCCCAGACACGCGGCACGGCGAAGAACACCGTCGGACGGCAATTCCGCAGATCCTCG
>DASUEW010000369.1:0-4670 GCA_036274875.1 Ilumatobacteraceae bacterium | reverse complement strand
GACTTCGACCATCCGTCGGTTCCGGAGGCCAGCCCGCTGCGCGCCCACGTCCTGTACCGCATCACCGCCGATCAGTACCGTTCGACACGGTACCGTTCGACGCCGTGACGACTCACGAACAACCGCTCGACGGGCCGCTGGTTCTGCTGCTGCACGGGCCGAACCTCAACCTGCTCGGTGAGCGTGAACCCGAGGTGTACGGCACGGCCACGCTCGCCGACTACCTCAAGGCCACGGTGCGATCCGCCGCTGAGCACGGGTTGCGGATCGAGGCCCACCAGAGCAACCACGAAGGTGAGCTGGTCGACCTCATCCAGGCCGCGCGCGGCCGCTGCGCGGCGATCATCATCAATCCTGGAGCCTTCACCCACTACGCGTGGGCGATCCACGATGCGCTGGCGGCGTTCGAGGGACCGATCGTCGAAGTCCACATCTCGAACCCCAACGCGCGCGAGCCGTGGCGGCACACGAGCGTGATCGCGCCGGTGGCCACCGGTTCGATCATGGGGTTCGGCGTCGACGGCTACGACTACGCGGTCCGTGCCGTCGCGGGTCGGCTGCGGTGAACGACCTCCCACCGGTCGGCCGCGTCGATGACCTCCCTGCGGTCGGATATGCCGGGCGTGCCGACCGGGTGCGCCAGCGCTTCGACGAGCAGGCGCTGCTCGTTTCGAACCTCACCAACGTGCGGTGGCTGACCGGGTTCACCGGCTCCAACGGCTGGGTCGCAATCCTGCCCGACCGGCTCGTGCTCGGCACCGACGGCCGCTATCGCGATCGGGCCGAGGCCGAACTGGCGCGCGTCGGCGTCGAGGCCCAGATCCTCACCGGTTTCACCCGCGCCGAGCAGCACGCCCAGCTGATCGGCACCCTGCGTGGGATCTCGAAGGTCGGCGCCGAGGCTTCGGCGCTCACACACGCGGCGTGGACGTCGCTCGCCGCCGAGATCGACATCGTGCCGAGCGACGGTCACATCGAAGCCGAACGCCGGGTGAAGGATGCCGGTGAGATCGCCCGTATCGGCGAGGCGGCGCGCATCGCCGACGTCGCCCTCGCCGCCGTCGCACCGACACTCGGCGATGGGCTGACCGAGGTCGACGTCCGCAACGAGCTCGACCACACGATGCGCCGGCTCGGCGCCTCCGGCCCGAGCTACGACACGATCGTGGCGTCGGGACCCGACAACGCCGCTCGCCCGCACCACGAACCCGGGACGCGCCGCATCGTCGCCGGTGACACGGTCGTGATCGACGTCGGCGCGCTCGTCGACGGCTACCACTCCGACATGACGCGGAGCTACGTGGTCGGCGACCCGTCCCCCGAGCAGCAAGTGATCTACGACCTGGTGCTCGAGGCGCAGCTCGCGGGGCTGCAGGCGGTCAGCGCCGGTGTGGCTGCCCGCGATCTCGATGCGGTCTGCCGCGGCGTCTTCGACGATGCCGGTCACCTCGACTGGTACATGCACGGCACTGGTCACGGCGTCGGGTTGCTCATCCACGAGGATCCGTTCCACAACCAGACGTCGACGCAGGAATTGCTCGTCGGCGACGTGGTGACGGTCGAGCCCGGGCTCTATCGTTCAGGTTTCGGCGGCTTCCGTGTCGAGGACCTGGTGGTGGTCACCGAATCCGGATGCCGGATCCTCACCGAGACGCCCAAGGACAGCCCATGCCTGCCATCACGACCAACGACTTGAAGAACGGCATCACGCTCGAGCTCGACAACGGCCTGTTCCAGGTCGTCGAGTTCCAGCACGTGAAGCCGGGCAAGGGAGGCGCCTTCGTTCGCACCAAGCTGCGCAACGTCAAGACCGGCAACGTGTTCGACCGCACGTTCAACGCCGGCGTGCGCGTCGAGCAGGCGATCGTCAACCGTACCGAGATGCAGTTCTTGTACCGCGACGGCGACGACTACGTGTTCATGGACAACCAGAGCTACGAGCAGGTGAACGTGTCCTCGGCGGCGCTCGCCGACGTCGCCGAGTACCTGGTCGAGGGCATGACCGCTCAGCTCGGGTTTCACAACGACGTGATCATCAGCGCCGAGATCCCGGCGTCGGTCGAGCTCACGATCGCCGAGACCGAACCCGGGGTGCAGGGCGACCGCGTGTCGGGGGCCCGCAAGCTGGCGACGCTCGAGACCGGCAAGGTGCTCCAGGTGCCGCTGTTCGTCGAGACCGGCGACAAGATCAGGGTCGACACGCGCACCGGTGAATACATGACACGCGTCTGATGGAACGTCCCGACGCGCGATCTGACGCCCGGGAGCGGGCGCTGTACCTGCTGTACGAGGCCCAGGCCAAGGGCATCGAGCCGGCGGCCACGATCGAGCTGCAGGTGATCGAGCCAGACGCGATGACCACCGACTTGGTGGTCGGCGTGGGAGCGCGCGTCGCCGAGATCGACGCGGCGATCGCCGACAAGGCCCGCGACTGGCCGTTGACCCGCATGCCCGTGATCGATCTCAGTGTGATGCGGCTCGCCACGTACGAGCTGATGGCGCGCCCCGACGTCCCACTCGCGGTCGTGATCGACGAGGCGGTCGAGCTGGCGAAGCGCTTCTCGACCGACCACAGCGGGCGGTTCGTGAACGGTGTCCTGGCGGCCATCGCGGCCGATGTCCGACCTCTCGCCGACGGGATCGACCACTAGCCGACCGGTAGCCTCCCGGCCGTGCAGGCCGGCCGAGTGGCACGTTTCGTCGTCGCCACCGCGTCGGCGCTGTTCCTCGTCAGGGTGCTCGGTGAGCCATGGGGGAGTCGTTTCGACCCGTTCTTCCCCGATACCGCGTCGTACCTGCGCGTGGGCGACCGGGGACCGTTCTGGCCACGGTTCTGGTTCGACGAACGCCCACCCGTCTACCCGCTCGTGCTCTGGCTCCTCGGCGGCGGCCGCGCCGTCGTGGTGGTGCAGAGCGTGGCCTACGTGATGGCGTGGATCTGGCTGGGCACGGTCGTCTGGCAGCGAATCACCTCCCGCCCAGTCGCGGTCGTCACGATCGGAGTGCTGGCGTTGACCGCGGTGCAGGCGAGATGGGCGCTGTGGACCACGCAGATCCTCACCGAATCACTCTCGATCACGTTGGCGGTGGCCGCCGTCGCGGCGTGGTGGCAATTCGTGGCCGACCCGCGTCGGTGGCGGATCGTCTCCGCCACCGTGATCACGGCGACATGGATGCTGCTGCGCGATCCGAACGCAGTCACGTTCACCGTGTTCGCCACACCGGCGTTGGCACTCGCGTTGGTGCTCCTGCGGGCGGGAACGACCGATCTCAGGCGCTACTCGGCGATCGGGCTGGCGGTCCTGGTCGCCGTGGGCGGCTATTCGTGGATCGCACAGATCGTGTCGGATCGAGGCGAGTCGTCGTTCCACAACAACGTCGGGCTGCGTTGGCTGCCGGATCCCGACATGTCGGCGTTCTTCGAGTCGCGCGGGATGCCGATCGACGAGGCGTTGGTGGCGCGGGTCGGCAGCGACACGTGGGCCGACAACGAGGCGTTCCTTCGCGATCCCGGGTTGGCCGACTACCGCGCCTGGGCCGACGGGCGGGGTCGGATCGCGGCGGTCGAATCGCTCGTGATCAAAGCGCCGTTCTGGTTCGGAGGCCTGCGCGACGACCTGGGACGATCGCTACGCGACGATTTCCGTGCCTACGACCTGTTCGACGTCGGCGACCGGGTCCCGCGGCGCACGCTCGGGCCGTTCGACCCCGTCGGGTCCGGCCTGATGGTGGCGGTCGGGCTGGTCGCCTCGACGGCCGCGGCCCTGGTCGCAGCCCGCCGCCGGCGGGCGCTCGGCCTGTTCGCCGCGTTCTTGCTGATCCCGGCGTGGATCGACCTCTACCTCTCGTACGCGGGTGACGCGGTCGAGGTCAACCGGCACCTGATCGGAGCGATGTCGCGCTTGTCGGTCGCGATCGTCGTCGTGGTCGCGATCGGCATCGATGCGGCGCTCGAGGGTCGGGACGCCGACTCATGACCGTCCTCAACCGGTGGGTCAAGCCGGTCGTCGTCGGCGCCCTCGCCACCTTGGCGGTCATCGCCGTGTTCCACATGCAGCTGAGCGCCGCCAACTACGACCCGCAGTACATGCGGGTCCTCGTTGAACGCACGATCCGTCTGGGCGGCTCGTACTACGAGAACGGCATCCACAACAAGGGCCCGCTCGAGCCGGCGGTCTACGAGCTCGCCGGCCGGATCGGCGGGAGGTCGGGCTTCTGGTTCGTGATCGCGATCTTCACGTTGGCGACGTCCCTCGTCATCGGCGTGGCGGCGGCGACCACCGTCGAGCGCAGCGGTGGGACGCGCGTCATGGGGTTCGCCGTGGCGGTGATGGCGGTGACGCATCTGACGTTGTCGGACAGCGACTACGCAGGGGTGCTCTACTCGCGCAACATCACCGTCGGTTTGCTGGCGTTGGCGTTCACCGTCGGCGCATGGGACGGTGCGTGGAGTTCGGAACGGCGCCGGATCGGGGCGGTGCTCGTGGCTGGGCTGGCGATCGGGCTGGCGGTCCAGACCCTGCTGTCGGCCTGCTTCACGGCGATTCCTGTGCTGGCGTGGGTGGCGTGGACGCGCCGGCACGCGCGGGTGTGGTCGCGTCCGGTGTGGCTGGTCGTTCCGATCATCGCTGCCGCCGGACTGCTGTCGGCGCCGATCTACTACCGGATCT
>DASUEW010000368.1:0-3062 GCA_036274875.1 Ilumatobacteraceae bacterium | reverse complement strand
AGCCCGACGCCTTCAAGTCCCCGAGTGTGGCCGCACGAGCTCTCATCGGCTCGAACCTACCCTGCGCCTACCGCCGATCACTCGCGCGTGCCTCACCGCCGTCGGTACGCTCGGGGCCAGTGGAGCTCTCGGGGATCTGGCGGGCGACCGAGGCCGACGACGACCTGCGGCGGGGGGCCATCGGCCTCGACGCCGACGACAGTGCGTGGGAGCAGATCGACGTCCCGGGGCATTGGCGGAACCATCCCAAGTTCGCCGCCAGCGATGGCCCGCTGCTCTACCGGCATCCGTTCTCGGCGCCGGAACCCGACGCCGGCAGCCGCCGTTGGGTGACGCTCGACGGGGTCTTCTACCAGGCCGACGTGTTCCTCGACGGCGCCTACCTCGGCGATGCCGAGGGCTATTTCATCCCGCACACATTCGACATCACGGCGCTGTCGAGGTTTGGCGACGAGCACGTGCTCGCCGTCGAGGTGACGTGCTCGCCGCAGCTCGGTCCCCGCAACAAGCGCAACATCACGGGTGTCTTCCAGCACTGGGACGGAATCGACCGGAACTGGAACCCGGGCGGCCTGTGGCGGCCGGTGCGCGTCTACGACACGGGCCCGGTACGTGTCGATCGGTTCCGCGTGCTGTGCCGCGACGCCGACGCGACGAGGGCGCACGTGCTCTTGTACGCCCGGCTCGACTGCGACGACCGCCGGCGCGTGCGCGTCCGCACCCTCGTCGGCGGCCGCCCGATCGCCGAATCCGAGCGATCGCTCGCGGGCGGGCTGAACGACGTCAGCTGGAACCTCGACATCGACAACCCAGCGCTGTGGTGGCCACGGTCGCTCGGCGAGCAGCCACTGACCGAGATGTCGATCGAGGTGGTCGTCGACGGCGAGCTGAGCGATCGCCGCAGCCGCCGCACCGGGCTGCGCGAGGTGGCCTGGAACGAGTGGGTGTGCTCGGTCAACGGCGAGCGTCTGTTCCTGAAAGGCGCCAACCTGCTCCCGACACGTGCCGGCCTCGCCGACGCAACTCCCGCCGCGATGCGTGGCGACATCGAGCTCGCGGTCGACGCCGGGCTCGACGTGCTGCGCGTTCACGGCCACATCGCACCACGTCCGCTGTACGAAGCGGCCGACGAGCTCGGCATGTTGTTGATGCAGGACTTCCCGCTGCTGTGGGGATACGCGAGGAGCGTTCGGGGCCAGGCGGTCGACCAGGCACGGGCAACCGTCGACCAACTCGGCCACCATCCCTCGATCGTCTCGTGGACGGCGCACAACGACCCCGCCGCAGTCGCGATCGGCATCGAGGGCGACACCGCGCGCAGCCGGCTGCGGTATCTCACCGCCCACCAACTGCCCTCGTGGAACAAGACGATCCTCGACCGCTGGGTGAAGCGGTCGTTCGAGAGGTCCGACCCGACCCGACCGTGCATCCCGCACTCCGGAGTGCTCCCCCACCTGCCCCAGCTCGACGGCACCGACAGCCACCTCTACTTCGGTTGGTACCACGGCGACGTCCGTGATCTCGACCGCCTCGCCGCGCGCATCCCGCGCCTGTTCCGGTTCCTCTCGGAGTTCGGCGCCCAAGCGGTGCCGGAATCGGCCGGTTTCATCGACACCGCCCAGTGGCCCGACCTCGACTGGGACATGCTCGCCGAGCGGCACGGCCTGCAGAAGTGGGTGTTCGACGACCGGGTACCGCCCGACCAGTACGCGACGTTCGGCGAGTGGCGCCGCGCCACGCAGGTGTACCAGGCAGAGCTCGTGCGCCACCACATCGAGTTGATGCGCCGGCTGAAGTATCGGCCGGCAGGGGGGTTCGCCCTGTTCTCGTTCAACGATCCCGGCCCCGTCGTGTCGTTCAGCGTGCTCGACCACGAACGCGTCCCCAAGCTCGCCTACGACGTGTTGCGCCGAGCGTGCGCTCCCGTGATGGTGATCGCCGACCGCCCGCCGGACTTCGTCGCGGCCGGCGACGATCTGCGCCTCGACGTCCACGCGGTCAACGACCTCCGCGTCGACGTCGACCCGGCGGTCATCAACGTTGTCGCGAGTTGGGCAGGTGGCGAGCGTCGGTGGCGGTTCGGCGGGGTCGTCCCTGCCGACGAGTGCGTCAAGGTGGGCACGATCTCGCTCAGCGTCCCCGAGACGCTCGGCGCGCTCACGATCGACCTGTCCCTGACCGCCGGTGCGATCAAGGCGACGAACCGCTACTCGACCGCCGTCACCGTTCGTTGATGCCGTCCGAACGCGGGGTCAGCCGAGCCAGGTGGCCGTGGTGAGCACCGGAACCGAGGACACGAAGAAGTCACCCGCGCGGTCGGCCGTCTCGAGGCTCTCGATCCACGAGAGTGCCGCGGCCTGATCGACATCGCCCGTGCTGAGCGCGAACGCCGCGATCAACCGCGCGGCGCCGTAGCTGAACGTGTTCGGATGGAAACGCCGGTTCACGATCGTCACCGGTTCCTGGCGGACGGCGCCGAAGCCGGCCGTGCGCAGCAGCGACGGCAGCACGACGGGCAGGTTCGGGTGCGGGGCGTGCGCTTCCCACGCCGACAGCATGCGATCGGTGAGCGCCGCATCACCACCGGTCCAGAACAACGCCCCCCAGTTCGTTGCCAGGTTCACGAAGCGCCCACCCGGACGCGTCACCCTGGCGAGCTCGGCGACGCCGGCTCCGACGTCGGCCACATACTCCAGCACCTGGACCGAAACTGTCGCGTCGTACTCGTCATCCGCGGCGGGCACGGCCCGCAAGTCACCGACACGCGCCTCGACGTGCGCCATTCCGTCGCAGTGCGACGCTGCGGCGCGGACTTGATCGTGGCTGACGTCGAGACCGACCGCGTGTCCGTTCTCGCCGACGGCCACACCGATCTCGCGCAGGTACGAGCCCGCCCCGCAGCCCAACTCCAGGATCCGCTCGCCCGGTGCGGCCGCGAGAGCGCCGAGCACCACCCCGCGGCGGACGACCATGTCGTGGCAGCGTGCCAGCTGTTGCTGGATCGCCGCCGTCTCACCCGAGAAATCCATAGGTGCGGCCAGTTCAGCAGGACCACGACCGTG
>DASUEW010000367.1:0-2242 GCA_036274875.1 Ilumatobacteraceae bacterium | reverse complement strand
GCGGATGTTGCGCGGCGGCGGGAAGTACTCGTCCTCGTCGGTGACCCGCACGACCTCTACGCCGGTCGCTGGCGCCAGCACTCGGATCACTTCGTCGACCAACTCCTCGGGCGCCGACGCGCCGGCAGTCACGCCCACCGTCCCGGCGAGGTCGGTCGGCAGCTCGTCGGCGGCGTTGACACGGAACACGCGCGGACACCCGGCTTCCCCGGCCAACTTCTCCAGGGCCCGGGTGTTCGACGAGTTGGCCGACCCGATCACGACGATCGCGTCGCACCGGGTCGCCATCGCCATCAGCGCCGACTGGCGGTTGGTGGTTGCGAAGCACAAGTCGCTGCGGCCCGGCGTCCACACCTCGGGGAATCGCTCGCCGACGCGGACGGCGACGCCCTGCCAGTCGCGGTGCGACAGCGTCGTCTGGGCCAGGAGGGCGACCGGCTCGTCGAACTCGGGCAGCGCGTCGACGTCGGTGACCGACTCGACGCGACTGATGGAGTCGGGCGCCACGGCCATCGTGCCGACGGCCTCCTCGTGTCCCTCGTGGCCGACGTAGACGATGCGGTATCCCTTGCCGGCGCGCACCTTCACCTCGTGGTGCACCTTGGTGACGAGTGGGCACACCGAGTCCACGACGTAGCTGCCGCGGGCGCGAGCGGCCTCGACCACCTCGGGCGCCGAGCCGTGCGCCGACAGCATGATCGGGCTGCCCGGCGGCACGTCGTCGATGTCGTCGACGAACACCACACCCTGGCGCTCGAAGCGGTCGACCACGAGTCGGTTGTGCACGATCTCGTGGTAGCAGTAGATCGGCGGTTCGAAGCTGCGGACCATCCACGCCAGGGCCTTGATCGCCATCTCGACACCGGCGCAGAAGCCACGCGGCTCGGCGAGGAGCACGCGATCGACGGTCACGGCAGGTCACCCATGTCGGGTCGCAGGCTAGCGGTGAGGCCTCGCCGATAGCCTGGGGCGGCCATGCCAGCACCCCTCATCGTCGCCGTCGCGCCCGGATCTCCCGCGGCGCTGGCCGGGCTCGCGCCCGGCGACGAGGTGGCGCGCCTGAACGGCCAGGTCCCGCGCGACGTCATCGAGTGGAAGCTGCTGACCGACGAGGCCGAGCTCGAGCTCGATGTAGTGCGCGGTGGGATCGAGCTGGTCGTCGACGTCTCGAAGGGCGACGGTGAACCGCTCGGTGTGGAGGTGCAGAGCGCGGTCTTCGATCGGGTCCGCACGTGCGACAACCACTGCGAGTTCTGCTTCATCTATCAGCTCCCGAAGGGGATGCGCCGCAGCCTCTACCTCAAGGACGACGACTACCGGCTGAGCTTCCTGTACGGCAACTTCACGACCCTGACCCGGTTCACCGAGGCCGACCTCGAGCGGGTCGTGACCGAACGTCTGTCGCCGCTCAACGTGAGCATCCACGCGACCGATCCGGAGATCCGCAGCCGCATGCTGCGCAACCCGCGGGGCGGGATGAGCCTGCGCTGGTTGCGGGCCTTGCTCGATCATGGGATCGAGGTGCGCGGTCAGATCGTCGTGTGCCCCGGCGTCAACGACGGCGCCGTGCTCGACGACACGCTGGGCGGGATCCTCGACCGGTTTCCCGATCTGGCGTCGGTGGCCGTCGTGCCGTTGGGCCTGTCGAGGTTCAACACCGAGCCGGCGATGCGGCTGCACACGGTCGCCGAGGCGGCGGCGGTCGTCGACGCGGTCGGCGACTGGCAGGACGTGTTCGCCACCGTGCTCGGGCACCGGTTGGTACACGCCGCCGACGAGTACTACTTGATGGCCGGCCGGCCGTTCCCCTCCGCCGAGTCGTACGACGGCTTCCCGATGCACGAGGACGGCGTCGGCATGGCGCGGACGTTCGAGCTCGAGTTCCTCGGCACGGCCGCCGCGGCCACGGGTACGCGAAGCGGGTTCTTCGCAGCCGTCGACCTCCCGGCGAACCCGGCCGCGTACACGGGTTTGCGGTCGTCAGCGCACGGGTGCTCGTCCGACAGCGGGGGAGTGGAGGGCGGGGCTCCGGTCACGCTCGGACCCAGCCGCCGAGCTCCGATCGGCGTGCTGTCCGGTGAGTTGGGCGCCCGCGTCGTCGTTCCTCTGATCCGGCAGCTCGGGCGCGACGACGTCCGGGTGATCCCGGTTCGCAACGACTTCTTCGGCGGCAACACGGCCGTTACCGGCCTGCTCACGGGCGCCGACCTGTGCCGTGTGCTCGAACAGGAGCCGCCGCGGC
>DASUEW010000366.1:0-2849 GCA_036274875.1 Ilumatobacteraceae bacterium | reverse complement strand
GGCTCCTGTCGACGCATCGGTCGACGTGCCGGGATCGAAGTCGATCGCCAACCGCGCGCTCGTGTGCGCGGCGCTGGCCGACGGTGAGTCGGTCATCGACGGCGTCCCGACGGGAGACGACACGGCGGCTCTGGTCGAGTGCCTGGGTGTGCTCGGGGTCGCGGTGTCGATCGAAGTGGGCCGGGCCATTGTCGACGGTCATGGCGGGACGCTGCTGCCCGGCCCGGCGATGCTGCCGGCGCGGCTGGCGGGGACGACGTCGCGCTTCGTCACCGCACTCGCCGCGCTCGGACGCGGCCCGTACGTCGTCGATGGCGACGAACCGCTGCGAGCGCGTCCGATGGGACCGCTGCACGACGCGCTCGTCGAGCTCGGCGCAGCCGTGCGCCCGCTCGAGTCGCCTGGACGGCTCCCGGTCGAGATCGCCGGACCGGCCGCCGGTGGACGGGTCGCGGTCAGTGGTGACGTCTCGAGCCAGTTCGTGACGGCGCTGATGCTGATCGGTCCGTATCTGCGCGGTGGGCTTCGCATCGACCTGACGAGCCCGCTCGTGTCGCGGCCGTACGTCGCCATGACCGCTGCGGTGATGGGTGAGTTCGGTGTCGGCGACGTGCGCGTCGGCGAGGATTCGATCGAGATCGAACCGGGGCGCTATTCCCCGACGACGTACCACGTCGAGCCCGACGCCACGTCGGCGGGCTATCCGCTGGCCGTCGCTGCCGTCGCCGGTGGCACGGTCGTGGTCGACGGTCTACAGCGTGCTTCGTTGCAGGGTGACTCGCGGTTCGCCGATGTCCTCGAGTCGATGGGCTGCCGGGTCGAGTGGCGTGCCGACGGAGTGGCCGTGACGCGCGATCTTGCCCGATCGCTCGTCGGCGTCGATATCGACATGGCCGACATGTCCGATCTCGTGCCGACCATGGCGGTCGTGGCCGCGACTGCGTCGACGCGAACGCGGATCCGCGGCGTCGGTTTCATCCGCGGTAAGGAGAGCGATCGCCTGGGCGATCTGGCCGCCGAACTGGCCAAGACGGCTGCCGATGTGACGGTCGAGGCGGATGGGCTGCTCATCGATCCGGCACCCGGGGCGCTCCACGGCGCCCGGCTGGGGACGCACCACGACCACCGCCTGGCGATGGCGTTCGGCGTGCTCGGCACTGTCGTCGGCGGTGTCGAGATCGAGGACCCATCGGTCGTGACGAAGAGCTGGCCCGACTACTGGGAGATGCTCGAGCACATCACCCGCCCACCTGGCACGTCCGAGTGAAGTTGGTCCAGGTGTCGAGCACTCTCAGTCACGCGGCGCTGATGGCGCGACTGCGGCGCGGTGGCGTGCTGCTGCAGTCGGCTCGCGGCCCGGTGCCGAACGTGGCGGAGCTGGTCGCCGGCGAGCCGATCCGGGGGAGTTGGTGGTCGCACCCGCGCAGCCACGAGATCTTCGACGCGATCAACCGGTTGCGCAGCTCACCGGCCGTCGTCGCGACGCGGCTCATCGACGGCAAGATCACGCTGATCCACCGTCGCATCTGGCCGGTGCTCGTGCGCTTGGCGGATCGTTTCCCCCCGCCGGCGCTCGACGCCATCGACGAGGAGCACACGCCGTCGGGTGCACATCGCACGATCGTCACACCGTTCCCGAAGTGGGTCCCGGCAGACGCCTTGGATGCGAGCGCCGAGCTCGGCGAGCTGGATGCGTTGCAGTTCCTCCCGAAGGTTCTCCGTTGAATGCCCCGCCGTAACCGGATCGATCCGTGGAGCGACCTCCACGCCGCCAATGGACGCGGGCTGCTGACCGGAAATCGCGGCTGCCTCGTCGACGACCACGGCAGCGTCGTGCGTCATCACGGAAGCCCGCTCTGGATCGCGTGCTTGACCGAGTTCCGAGGTTGGCGGCACCCGCTCGCGGCACCACGCCGATGGACGCCGATCTTCTTCCTCGACGACGCCGTGGCGCTGGCGGCCGGCCACCGGCCGTGCGCGCTGTGTCGCCGTGAGGCCTATCGCTCGTATCGCGACGCGGTGAGCGTTTCCGTGGCGTCCCTGAAGCCGCTCCTGGCGTCGGAGCTCGATCGGCGGCTCGTCTCCGAGCGCCACCGCCGCGGCCGTGGTCTGGACCGCGGCGCGGACCGTTTGGTGTGGGAGGCGAATGTCGACGACCTCCCTGTCGGCACCGTCGTGCTGGACGCCGATCGTCAGGCCCGTCTGTTGGTCGACGACCGCTCGCTGGCCTTCACGTTCGACGGCTGGACAGACCCGATCGAACGCCCGACACGCCGCTCGGTCCAGGTCCTCACTCCGCCGACGTCGGTCGCCGCCCTCGCCAACGGCTTCCGGCCGCTGCTCCACCCGAGTGCGAGCGCACCGTGACGCGGCCGGGTCAGTTGGTGTCGGTGGGGGTTGGTGGGGGTGGTGGGTTGAAGCTGACCCAGCGCATGTGGAGGCGTTCGCCGAGCGGGTGCTGGTAGTGGCCGGCGGGTTGGGGTGGTGGTCCGGTGGGTGGCCGGGCGACCGCGGCGGGTTTCATCACCCGCCCGTGGGCGTCGGTGAAGATCAGGCCGTGGGGGTCGTCGGCGTTGCCGGCGATGCCCAATTTGCCTTGGTGGTGGAGCCGGTGGTGTCGCGGGCACAAACAGGCGAGGTTGCAGGTGTCGGTCGGACCGTTGCCGTGGTCGGGGTCCCAGTGGATGACGTGATGGACCTCCAAGAACCGATCCGCCCCACAGCCCGGCACCCGGCACCCGCGGTCACGCAGGATCACCAGCCGCCGGGTGCGCTCCGGCACCGTGCGCTGGGCGCGACCGACCGAGACCGGGATCCCACCTTGTTCGTACACGGTCGTCAGGATCGTG
>DASUEW010000365.1:0-5483 GCA_036274875.1 Ilumatobacteraceae bacterium | reverse complement strand
GTGACGACCAACGACGTCGATGTGCTCCGCGGCGGTCAGGCCGCCGGCAACCGTGTGCTCTCGCCCCGCGGTCTCCGCACTCGGTCACGTCTGCTCGTCGCCGCCCGGCAGGTGTTCGAGTCGACCCCGTTCGCCGACGCTCGGCTGATCGACATCACCGCCGCCGCAGGGCTCTCCGCGGGCAGCTTCTACACCTACTACGACGACAAGGAGACGATCTTTCGCGAGGTCGCCGCCGATGTGCTCGAGGAGCTCTCGAGGTCGCCCCGCCTCGACGCGAGGAGGCTCGAACGCGATCCCGTTCGAGACATCGCCGAGTCCGCCCGGCAGTACTTCCACGCCTGTCTTCGCAACGCCCGTGTGGTCCGCTCGATGGAACAGCTCGCGGTCGGCGACGACCAGATCAACAACGCTCGCCGTCAGACCGTCACGATCGGCGTCAAGCGGGCTGCTCGATGGATCGAAGACCTCCAGGCGCAGGGCATCTGCGACACCGCGATCGATCCGTGGACCACGGCGATGGTCCTGCACACGATGAACGTTCGCGTCGCCTACGACCACCTCCTCCTTTCCGGCGACGAACGTGACGTCGACGGCCTCGTGGAGGCGGTCACCCATGTCTGGGCCCGCACCGTCGGGCTCGAACCGGCAGGGCCCCAGTCAGCGTCGAGCGATGGCGAGCACGTCGGCGATCTGCATGCGCGCGATTTCGAGGTCGGGCGCCGGGAATAGGCCGATGCTGTTCACGCCGGCTCGTTCGAGGGCCTCGACGTGGGCGAATGCATCGTCGAGCGTGCCGATCGGCGCCAGCTCGATCCACCACTCGGCCGGCATCGTGACCAGACCGTCGACGCCTCGTCCCGCGAAGCGCGCCATCAGGTCGTCGAAGAAGGGCAACGCGCGAACACCGGCGTTCGGCTCCTCCAGTAGCCCGGCCAACCAGGGCGCCATGATCCGGAACGCCGACTGGCGATCGCCCTGAACACACAGTGCCGAGAACACCGCGACATGAAACTCAGCGGGCCGACCGGCCTGTCCGAGAGCCCACGTGACGTATGAGGGGCTGGCCGGCTCGGCGAGCACGACCCCGGCGGCCACCCGGCCGGCCATCTGCAGCGACTTCGGGCCGCGCACGCCCGCCAGCACGGGCGGGACGATCGCGGGCGGCTGGTCGAGCTGGACCTCGTCGAGATCGACGTGGCGGCCGTGCATCGACACGTTCTCGCCGGCGAGCAATCGGCGCACGGCGACGATCGTCTCCTCGAGCGTCGTCACCGGAGACGGTGTGCGCGCTCCCATCTGCTCCATCCACGACTGCACGCCGTGGCCGATGCCGGGCAGGAACCGACCGGGCGCCAGCTCGCACAGGGTGGCGATCTCCATCGCCGTGACGGCCGGGTTGCGGGCGACCGCCGGGAGGATGCCGATCCCGACGGTGAGCCGCTCGGTCGTCGCCAGCGCGGTCGCGGCAAGGCTCACACCAGCGGTGTAGAAGCAGTCCTCGATGACCCACAGCTGGTCGGCGCCGCCCTCCTCGAGGCAGCGCGCGATCTCGGTCACGACACTGGGTGGGAACGTGCGATCGAAGCACATCCCGATCGACGGGTGGGTCGTGGCAGGTGAGCTCATTCGCTCACCGTACCGATGGCGTCAGGACGTCGACTGCTCGACGAGGTGGAGCCACCGCTCCTCGATGTCATCGAGCGCGGCCTGCGCCGCCGCCAGCTCGGAGCCGATGCGCGCGAGCTCGGTGTGATCCACCGCGGTCGACAGCGCCTCGGCCAGGCGGTCGCGCCGGACTTGTGCCCTCGCCATCTCCTGTTCGGCGTCGCGGAGCCGGCGTCCGAGCGTGTACCGGCTCGTACCCCTCGCCGCAGTCTTCGTGTTCGAAGCCGATCGAGCAGCCGCGGCATCGGCGGGACGTGTCGAGCGGGTCGACCGCGGGGACGCACCCGGTGCGTTCGCACGCGACGCCAACCACCCGCTGACACCGCCTGGCACGCGTGCCACGCGCCCCTCGTCGTCGATCGCCAACACGTGGTCGACCGTGCGGTCGAGGAAGGCCCGGTCGTGGCTGGCCGCGATGAGCGCCCCCGGCCAGCCGTCGAGGAACTCCTCGACGGCACGCAGCGTGTCGAGGTCGAGGTCGTTCGTCGGTTCGTCGAGAACGAGCAGGTTCGGCTTCGCCGCCAGCACCATGACGAGCTGGAGGCGGCGGCGCTCGCCACCGGACAGCATCCGAACGGGCGCGTACTGCGCGGTCGAATCGAACCAGAAGCGTTCGAGCAACGCACGGTCCTCGTAGTCGGGCTCGCGATACGGCCCGGCGACCAGCTCGCGCACGATGGCGTCCGGTTCGAGCGTCGATGAGTGCTGATCGGCGTATCCGGTGATCACCGTCGCGCCTCGCCGGAGCACCCCGCCGGACGGATCCGTGCGGCCGGCGACGATGTCGAGCAACGTCGTCTTCCCGGAGCCATTCGGTCCCACGACGCCCAACCGGGCGCCGGGCTCGATGAGCACATCGACGTCGCGGAGCACCGTCACATCGCCGAATCGCTTCGACACCCCTTCGAGCTCGACGACCTGGTTGCCGAGCCGGTTGGTACCGACACCGAGCACGAGGTCGCTCGAACGCACACCGGATGGCGCCAATCCCCCGCCGACGATCTCCGCTGCGTGGCGCAGGCGCGCCTTCGGCTTCGTCGACCTGGCGGGCGCGCCCCGCTTCAGCCACGCCAGCTCCCGGCGGGCGAGGATCCGTCGCGTCGCCTCGGCGCCGACCTCACGTTCGAGGCGAGCGGCGCGGGCTTCGAGGTACGTCGCGTAGGCGCTCGACCCCTCGGCCGCCACGTGGACGTACCCCCGCCCGTTGTCGAGCTCGACGACCTTTCCCGTACCCCGGCCGGTCGTCAGGCGGTCGAGCACATGACGGTCGTGCGTCACCAGGACGAGTGCCGCCCCGGAGGCCGACAGCCGGGTCTCCAGCCACTCGATCGCCTCGAGGTCGAGATGGTTGGTCGGCTCGTCGAGCACGATCAGGTCGTGCTCACCGACGAGCGCCTTGGCGAGCGCGACGCGCTTGGCCTGGCCACCAGAGAGCTCGTCCGTCCGGCGGTCGAACAGCGGCTGGACGCCGAGCGACGTCGCCACCGCAGCCACCTCCCATCCCGCTCCACCCTGCGTGCGGCCACCCTCCGTCCAGCCCAGGTACTCGGCGACCGTGCCGGGTGGAAGCCGGGGATCCTGGTCCAGCGAGGCGATGCGGACGCCGCGGCCGAAGCGTACGACTCCTTCGTCGGGGGAGGCGTCGCCGGTCAACAGGCGCAAGAGCGTCGACTTCCCGGATCCGTTGATTCCGACGACGGCGACCCGCTCGCCGCTCGAGATCGTCACCGAGAGGTCCTCGAACAGGACCTTGTCCGGCTGGGCGACGCCGACCCGCTCGGCGTCGACGCAGATCATGCCCGCCACGTTATTGGCGCACTCGTCGATCACAGCCGACGGCCCCGGCCCACCCGAGGTTTCGGGGGGCCAGGGCCGGGGCACCTGGGGGGAGAGCCGCGCGATGCGGGCTGGGATGGAAGATGGACGTTCTGGGCTGCCGACCGTTTCGGGTGTCGAAGCCGATTGCCGCCCAGAACGATTTGAACGGGCCGGGATCAGTCGTCGGCGGCGGGGCGGGCGGTGTTGACCATCTCGGTGATGCGCTCGGTGATCTCGGCGAGCTTGGCGTCGGCCTCCTCCTGGGTGAGGCGTCCGTTGTCGACAGCCGCGTCGAGGTGCTCCTTGACGGCGTTCACGAGCGTGTCGATCACGGTCTGCACCTCGACCCCCTGGTCGGTCGCGATGTCTGCCAGCGACTGACCGTCGCGGAGGAGGTCGCGCAACGCGTCGGGCTCGAGGCCGAACAGCTCGGCGATCTCACCGCGCTCGATCCCGATTCCGAAGTGCCCACGTCCAGGACCTCCGGGGAACCCGTGGTGACCACCGCGCTCAGGACGGTTCTCGACGAGGAACGCGGTGACCGCGTCGGCCTGCTCGCTCGTGAGAGTCCCGTTGTCGACGAGCTCCTGGAGCTTCTCGCGGAGCCGCACACCGGGCTCGGGCCGAACATCCGACTCGTCGTCGGTCGTGGTCTCGTCCGTCGTGGTGTCGTCGGTGACGGTGGTGTCGTCGGTGATCGTGTCGTCTGTGGCCGTGGTGTCGTCGGTCGGCGTGTCGTCCTGTTCGACCACCACTGACGGGCTCGACCCGGCGGCGCTGGTGAGGTCGGGTACGCCGAGCATCAACCCGATCGCACCGCCACCGAGGAGACCGGCAGTGAGCCCGATCGCCGTGTTTCGCTTGACGCTGCTCTTGCTGGACATGTCTCGACTCCCTTGTCGGTTCGGATCTGATCGATCGGGGTGATCGTCTCGGATGTCCCCATGATGCGAGTCGCCGGTGTGAGGCCGACGGGAGCCACGTAAGAGCGGGGTGAGAATGGCCGGGTCGCGTGCCCGAATCCGCACAGAACGCGCGAGCGCGCCGACGGTGTGCACGAGCGCGCACAGAACGGGAAACGGGTTCGTCGGGAAGCGGGGCGGGTCAGTCGGCGGGCGAGGCCCCAGCCCGCAGCGGCAAGGTGAACCCGACCACGGCCCCACCGCCGTCGCGCGAACCGACCTGAACCGTGCCGTGGTGGCGCTCGACGACGTCGCGCACGATCGAGAGGCCGAGCCCGGAGCCGGGCATCGTCCGCGCCTCCGCCGAGCGGTGGAAACGCTCGAACACCAACGCCCGCTCGCCCTCCGCGATGCCCGGCCCTCGATCCAGCACCTCGATCGTGCCGTTCGACACCCGGACGTCGATCGCGCCGCCGCTCGGGTCGAACTTGCGCGCGTTGTCGAGCAGGTTCGAGATCGCCCGCTGGACGGCGCCGAGTTGCCCGTCGACCGGCGACTCGTCGGCCTCGACCCGCACGTCCCGGCCGCTCCGGCGTTCGTACCGGACCGCCAGCTCACGTGTGACGTCACCGAGCGAGAAGGGCTCGAACGGGTCGTCGTCGAGCCAACCGCTGGCGACGGCGACCACCTCCTCGACGAGGTCGACGAGCTCCTCGGTCTCGGCATGGAGGTCGTCGACGACTTGGCGACGTTGCTCCGGCGGTAGATCGGGGTACCGCCGCAGCACGTCGAGGTTGGTGCGCAGGCTGGTGAGCGGTGTCCGCAACTCGTGTCCGGCGTCCTGCACGAGCCGCTGTTGGTCGTGACGTGACCGGGCCAACGCATCGAGCATTCGGCGGAACGCGGCGCCGAGCCGACCGACCTCGTCGTTTCCGCCCGCCGGCACGTCGACGTCGAGCTGACCGGTGCTCTCGACTGCCTCGGCAGCGGCGGTGAGGCGGCGCAGCGACGCGGTGACACCACCAGCGATGAGGAATCCGGCCCCGGCACCGACCGCGGTCACACCAACGACCAGGATCAGCATCCGGGCCCGCA
>DASUEW010000364.1:0-5695 GCA_036274875.1 Ilumatobacteraceae bacterium | reverse complement strand
CCGGCGGCTGGTGATCCTGCGTGACCGCGGGTGCCGGGTGCCGGGCTGTGGGGCGGATCGGTTCTTGGAGGTCCATCACGTCATCCACTGGGACCCCGACCACGGCAACGGTCCGACCGACACCTGGAATCTCGCGTGTTTGTGCCCGCGACACCACCGGCTCCACCACCAAGGCAAGTTGGGCATCGCCGGCAACGCCGATGACCCCCACGGCCTGATCTTCACCGACGCCCACGGGCGGGTGATGAAACCCGCCGCGGTCGCCCGGCCACCCACCGGACCACCACCCCAACCCGCCGGCCGCTACCAGCACCCGCTGGGCGAACGCCTCCAGATGCGCTGGGTCAGCTTCAACCCACCACCCCCACCAACACCCACCGACACCAACTGACCGCGATTCTGCGGTGAGTCCTGGCACGCTCGTGGCCGCCGCGCTGGACCCGTCGCCTGGACCCGCGAGAATCGCCGGATGCTGTTCATGGTCATCGAGCGATACACCCAAGGTCCTGAGCCCGTCTACAAGCGAGCGGCCGACAAGGGCCGGATGTTGCCGGACGGACTGCGCTACGTCGACAGCTGGATCGTCGACGACGGCGCGCTCGACCGGTGCTTCCAACTGATGGAGACCGACGATCCGTCGCTGTTCGACGTGTGGCTCGACAACTGGCGGGACCTCGGCGACTTCGAGGTGCTCCCCGTCATCGAATCGTCCGCCGCCGCAGATCGCGTCGGCGTGACGTGGACGACAGGACGTTGAGTATCAGTCACCCGAGTCGGGAGGCGCCGGCGCGGTCGTCGCGGTCGTACTCGTGGTCGTGGTCGCGGTCGTCGTGGTCGTCGTCGATGCGACGGTCGTCGTCGTGGTCGTCGGCGCCGCGGTCGTCGTCGTCGCTGGGGCCGACGTGGTCACGTCGGGAGTCGTGGTGGTGGTGGGTGCGATCGTCGTGGCCGGAGGCGTCGGGCTCGACGGCGTTGTGCTGGTGGACGCCGGTTCTGTCGCAACGGCGGTCGTGGTGGTGGTGCCGGCCGGCGGGATCGTGGGCGTAGGCGGCGGCTGCGGGTTCGGGATCGGCCGCCCGGTGAGCAACGCCGCAACCACGTCGGCGATGAACGACGCGCGCGCCCGGGTACCGGCGAGGTTCAGGTGCACCGTGTCGACGTACGACGCCGGGTCGTTGGCTGCCGCGGTGTTCGCCCAGTCGGCCAGAATGCACAACCTCTGGCCGTTGCACCATTGCCGCAGCGCGATCGCGTACGACTTCTGACGGTCGTACTGGTCGCTTCCCGGACGCGCCTGCGTCGTCAGGAAGACGACAGGGCGTCCGCCGGCGAGACGCATCGCCTCGACCCAGTTGCTTTGCCAGCGGGACTTGTCGAAGAGGCCGGAGTCGTTCGTGCCCAAGGCGACCACGACGACATCGCCGAGGGCAATGGCGTCCGACCACGATTTGAGCAGCGTCAATCCCGAAGGGGCGCAGGTCTCGTTGCCAGGGATGCGGTCTTCGAACAACAGGAGCGGCCGACGGCCGTCGCGATCGACCCGGCACTGCCACCCGTAGGCGAGCGAACGTCCTCCCTCGCCGTCGACCGCCGCCGCGCAGCCCACCTTGTCGAGCGCCTTGGCGTGGAGCTCCTCGGCTCCGGCCATCAGCGAGTCGCCGACGACCGCGACCTGGCAGCCGTTGGCGCCGCCGGCACCGATCGTGGGAAGGCCGCTCGTGGGAAGCGTGATGCGAGCTGCCGCCTCGGCGAGCGTCCAACGCGTCACCGGGTCGGCGACACCGGTCGGGTCGACGCCGATCACCGTCTGGAAGTTTCGAACCGCGGTCGTTGTGTCCTCGCCGTAGAGGCCGTCGAGCTCGAGCGTGCTTCCGGTGACAGCGTTGAGCTGCCGCTGCAGCTCGGTGACGTCAGCGACAGGCGACCCCGCCATCAGCGACTCGCCTTGCACCGTGGTCGTCGACACGACCGGGTTGGCAACCTCGCCCGCGCCGACAGCCGTGGTGGTCGAGGCGGTCCGAGTCGTCGCCTCGGTCGGCGTGAACGTGTCGGACCCGATCGCGATCGCGGGCGAGGTCGTGCTCGCGGGCGCGTCCGTGGTGGTGGATGGCTCGGTCGTCGTGGGGGTCGCCGCCGTGACCGAGGAGCTGTCTCCGCTGGTGAGCACGAGTCCGAGCCCTGCGGTGACCGAGACCAGCACCGCGACCGACGTCGTCCACACCAGACGGTTCCGACTCTCGAAGTCGGTCGCGAAACTCACCTCATGGACCGTACGCCGCGGGGCGCGTTTGTCCAGGCGCTTCTGCACGAGAGTTGATCGTCCTGTCAGTCGCAGGTGGGGACGGTGATCGTGTTGGAGTCCAACGTCACGGCCGCGTTGAGGGCGAGCAGTCGTCCGTTGATGACTGCGCCGGTGGTCGCAGTGATCGACGCCTCGGCGATCACCGTCCCGGCGAACTCGGTCGTCGTGCCGAACGTCGCCGAGGAGCCGACCTGCCAGAACACGTTGCACGCCTGGGCACCGTTCACGAGTACCACTCGGCTCGCCGACGCAGTGACGAGCGTGCTCGCCGCTTTGAACACGAAGATGGCGTTCGGGTCGCCGCCGGCGTCGAGGGTCACTGCCCCGGTCAGCTCGATCGTGCCGCCCTGGTAAACGCCTGGTCCGATCGTGTGGCCGCCGAGCTCGACGCCGGGCAGCGGTGAAGCGGTCAGACCGGTCATGAAGGCCATCGCGGCCGTCGCCCCGTCGCGGGCCGCCGTGGCGGTGGTGGGCGAGGTGTCGAAGATCTCACCGAACTGGAGCTGCTTCGGGAGCAGGCCCGTGATCGCCGCGAACGCGGTGCCGACGTTGCCGGTGATCGACGTCGGCCCGGTCGACGTGACCGCCGCGTAGGCGAGCACGGCGAAATCTTCGGCGGCACCCAGATCGACGAACGAAGCGGCCCGCGGAATGGTCGGCGTCGGGGGGACAACGACGACGGTGTCGTCCACGACCGGTACCGGCGGAAGCGTGATGGTCGGCGACGGCGGCACCGTCACGACCGGTGACGACGGCGGCGTGTCGACCGGTGACGACGGCGGCGTGTCGACCGGCGACGACGGCGGCGTGTCGACCGGCGACCCGGGCGCCGGCGCCCGCAACCCTGGAACAGGTGTGGGCACATTCGACACGGGCGGGCCGGGCCGCGGTGACGTCGCCGACGGCGTGGGCTCCGCCACGATCGGCGCGGTCGATTCGGCGGACGGCGCCACCATCTCGTTGAACTCAGCGTCGCTCCAGGGAGCCGCCGACGTGGAGACGGTCGGATCGGGTGTGATCTGCCCGGCCGTCACGGCAGCCGATTCGACGACGTAGCCGGTGTTGGCCTCCTGGCCGGTGGATTCGACGACGTAACCGCTGTCGGCCTTGGCACCGGGCGCCGCCTGATTCGAGGTGTCAACGAGGTCCATCGGGCCGATCGCCGCGGCACCGAACACGGCGAGGGTGGCCGCGACTGTGGCGGCGTTACCGCCGACAGCACCCGTCAGCACCGACGCCGGGAACAGAGGGACCTGCGCGAGCCACGAGATGGGGCCCATCACCATTCGCAGCTGACCGATCGAGATGTTCAAGAACGCCCGCACGACCTCCGGGTCGAACTGACCGTTGGCGCATCGCGCCAGCTCGGCTCGTGACTCGGCCGGCGTGACGGGCTCCTTGTACGAGCGGGCCGATGTCATCACGTCGAACGTGTCGGCAACGTTGACGATCCGCGCCGCGAGCGCGATGTCGAGGCCGGCCAGACCGGCGGGGTAGCCACCGCCATCCCAACGCTCATGATGCTCCCAGATCGCACGGGCGGACTCGCCGAGCCATGGGATCAGGGCGGTGACCATGCCGCGGCCGTACTCGGGGTGGAGGCAGACCTCTTCGTACTCAGCCGGGTTCAGGCGACCTGGCTTGTTCAGGATCGCGTCCGGGATCAGCAGCTTGCCGACGTCGTGCAGCAGCCCCGCCCACTGCAGTTTGTCGAGCTCGTCGTCTTTGAGTCCGAGCTCTTCTCCGAGCATTCGGCTGTACGCACGCACCCGCTCGGAGTGCCCGCGGGTGGTTCGGTCGTGGACACTGAGCGCGGCGACGAGCTCGAGCACACGCTCAGCAGCCTCGGCGGGCGTGTTGCCGATCTCGCCTCGGCGCGCCTCCGCGATGCGCTCGTGCAGCTGACGCGTCGAGCCGTTGCGCAGCGCGACGCGAAACCGTGGCGGCGCCCGGTCCGGGAACGTGAGGCTCAGCGCCAACAAGGTCGCGAGTGGCGCGAGGCGGCGGGTCACACGCTCGACGGCGGCCAACACCACCGTCGCCGCCGCGGCGATCAGCAGCCAACGGACAGCGGCGCCGGCGAATGTCGAAGGCACCGCAGTGAGTGAGCTCAGCGTCAGCGCGGTGGCGAACGATGCGGCAATCGGGACAGCGACGATCCCAACGCGAACCATGCGGCTCGCCACCGGACGACCGGACCATCGGTCCGCGCCGTCACGGAACTGAGGCACCCTCCCAGTCGTCACGCGCATTCATCGGCAACATCGGCCGCGACTTGAGAAACTTCTTCCAGGGGCGCACGAAGGGCTGACCTGGGACGCCTCCAGCCCCCTGACCAGCCCGAGCGCGGACCTTCGGCCCTACTCGCCCTTCCGGGTCACTCGTACCGTCATCGATGTGGAGATGAACGAGTTCGAATCGCGCGCGAGGTCGCTCGTGCAGGACGGGACGCTCGGTTACGACCAGAAGATCCGCCGGCTCGCCACCCTGGCGACCGAGGTCCTGCCGTACCCCGAGCTGTCGGAACCGTGCCGCGAGGCACTCGACAAGCGGGTGATCTGCGATCTGTACGAGGGCAACGCGCCGTTCGCCCCGCGGTACGTGCTGCCCGACTATGGACGAGCGATGCGACGGGGCATCGAGTTCCTCGAGCTGTCGCCGCCGATCGACCTCGACGACGCGCTCGCGTTCTTGCAGATCATGTACGCCCACGTGCCGAGCGTCACCACGTACCCGGTGTACCTGGGCGATCTCGACGACCTGCTCGCGCCGTTCGTCGACGAGTCGATCGAGGACGAACGGCTCGACCGCACGCTGCGCCGGTTCTGGATCGGTCTCGACCGGATGCTGCCCGACGCGTTCGTACACCTCGACCTCGGTCCCCGTGACAGTCGCATCGCCCGCTCGATCCTGCGCGTCGAGCGGTCGCTGCGGCAGTCGGTGCCGAACATCACGCTCAAGGTCGACCCGTCGCTCACCCCCGACGACCTGATCGAGGACGCGGTGACCACCGTGTTCGAGACCGGCAAGCCGCACTTCGTGAACCACCCGATGATGGTGGGCGATCACGGCGAGGGGTATGCCGCCGTCAGCTGCTACAACTCGCTCAAGATCGGCGGCGGCGCGCACACGCTCGTTCGGCTCAACCTCAAGGAGGTCGCGCTGCGGCACTCCGGCGGCGTCGACGAGTTCCTCGCCGACACGCTGCCGCACCACGTCGAGCTGACCGCCGAGCTGGCCGAGGCACGCATCCGCTCGCTCGTCGAGGAGCAGCGGTTCTTCGACACCCACTGGACCGCCGTGGAGGGGTTGGTCCGTCTCGACAGGTTCTCGGCGATGTTCGGTGTCTACGGGCTCGCGGAGGCCGTCAACCTCCTGATCGAGCACGAGGGT
>DASUEW010000363.1:0-4621 GCA_036274875.1 Ilumatobacteraceae bacterium | reverse complement strand
CTGGCAAGCACGGCTTCGACCTCGGCTTCTCGTACATGGCGCCGGAGAAGTGCGCGGTCCATGCCGACATCTACCGCGAGACGGCACGGGCGAACGGGTGGGAGCCGACAGCCGACAACATCCAGTACCGCCACTTCATGTACGTCGGCCCGACCGACGCCGACGTCGCCGAGGCCCGTCCGGCGTTCGAGGGCAAGGGCTTGCTGAGCATCTTCAGTGGCGCCACGCCCGACACGATGCTGACGATGATGCAGATCGGAGCGGCGATGGGTGGAGTGCCCAAACACGTCAAGATCGAGCCCGGCATGGCACCCCCGATGGTGCCGGCCCCGGCGTTCTACGGATCGCCCGACACGGTGAACGCCCAAATTGCCGAGGCATCACGCGTGCTCGGCATGGGTCGGCTCGAGATCTCGATCGGCGGCGTCAACCCGATCGCCCACGACACGATGTTGTCGACGTTGAAGCTGATCGGCGAAGAGGTCGTCCCGGTCGTACACACGGAGTCCTGGTGAGCGGCATGGTGAGCGGCATGGTGAGCGGCGTGACCGACATCGCGAGTGACGTCGCGGCGCCCGCCGTCGGCGCGGCGTTCCGTCCGCACACGGTCGCGGCCGCAGGATTCGAGGTGACCTACTACGAGGCTGGTGACGGGGAGCCGTTGCTCTGTCTGCCCGGCGCCGGTGGGCCACACATGCGGATCGCTCTCGACCTGCTGGCGCACGAGTACCGCGTGGTCGTGCTCGAGCTCCCCGGGTGGGGTGCGCAACCCAACGACGTCGCCGACTTCGACGGGCTCGCCGAACAGGTGGCGTTGATCGCCACCGCGATCGGGCTCGACACGTTCCACCTGATGGGGACGTCACTCGGCGGCGCCTGCGCACTGCACCTGGCGACGTTGTACCCCGAACGCGTGCGCTCGATGGTGCTCGAGGCGCCGGCGAAGTTCCGCGAGGCGTCGGTGAGTCCGACCGAGCTGGCGCCGGAGGCTTTCGTCAGGGCGTTCCGCTCCCATCCCGAGCGGATCCCACACATGGAGCCGCTCGACCCGGAGTTCCTCGCTCGTGTGTGGCCGACGGTCGAGCGCTTGGTGGGCGACGGTGCGTTCGACGAAGCGTTCGCCGCCCGGCTCGCGGACTCACCGACTCGCACGTTGGTGTTGTTCGGCCGTGACGACGGGGTCATCAACCCGATCAACGGGCGCACGTACCGGCGGCTGATGAAGAACTCGACACTGCAGTACGTGTACTCCGCCGCCCACGACATCCAGGGTGATCGGCCGGAGGCGTTCGCCGAGACGGTCGGCGACTTCTTGCGCCGCGGGATGAACTTCATGATCGACGAACACGACGGCCTGCTCAATCCGTAGCCGAAGATCAGAGAGGAGAACACCGTGCGAGTCGGCGTCGACATCCCGTATCTCGCGTCCTCCGACGAGGTCACGCGCTATGCGCAGGCGATGGAGGAGCTCGGCTTCGACCACATCGGCTTCTCCGAGCACGTCTGCTCCACCGTCGATTCGCAGTTCCCGGCCCCGTTCTTCACGTTCGAGGAGCCCTGGCGAGAGACCGTCACGATGGCCACCTTCGTCGTCGCCGTGACGCAGCGGATCGAAGTGAACCCGGCGATGATGCTGGTGCCGCTGTACCACCCGGTTCTCGCCGCCAAGCAGTTGGCGGAGATCGCCGGGCTGAGCGAGGGTCGCCTGCGAGTCGCGGCCAGCATCGGATGGAACCACCGCGAAGCCGAGAGCCTCGGGGTCGATCCGGCGACGCGTGGCGCCCGCTTCGAGGAGCAGATCGACGTGATGCGACGGCTGTGGAGCGAGCCCGTCGTCGACCACGCCGGTCGGTTCTTCGAGTTGCGGCAAGTCGGCATCAGCCCCCGACCGGCCGCCCCGATCCCGCTGTGGATGGGCGCCGGACGCATCGACCAGGGCGGCTTCCCGAGCCGGTTCGCCGTGGCGCGCGCGGCCCGTGTCGCCGACGGGTTCAAGTTCGCGGCGCCGACGTTCCTCGATCGCGATCAGGTCGCGCGGCACGTCGACGAGTTGCGCGTTGCCGTCGGCGCGGCCGGACGCGATCCCGACCAGTTCGGGATCGAGGTGCGCATGATCGCCCACGAGACCAAGCCGCCCGAGTGGAGCGGTGTGGTCCGTTGGGCGAAGGCCCTCGGTGTCAGTCACTTCGGTTTCGCCAACCGGATCGTGGGCGGCTCGCTCGACGACCAGATCGAGATGTGCCGGCAGTTCCTCGGCGAGACCCGCGAGTCGTGGTGACGGGACGCGCCGCGTCGTCGGCCGGCTCAGGGAGCGACTGTGACGTAGGCGTGCAGAACGCCGTTGGGTGAGACCGCGGTCGCGAGTCCTTCGCTGCGCGCGGTGCGGACCGAGTCCGACACGGTCAGCACGACCCCGCTGCACGTGATGATCCATGCCGAGACGGTCGCCGTGCCGACGAAGACGACGATGGGCACCGTCAGCAGCAGGGTCAAGCTGGCGGCTGCGGCGAGGGCGTTGACACCGGCCCAGAGGTAGGTGAGCCGGCGGAACAACTCGATCACGGCCGGTCGATCCTGGATGTCAGCGGTCAGCGGACAGAAGTCGTTGGCGAAGCGGGCGACGAGCGGACGGCCGATCACGACCGACATCGCGAAGAACGCAGCGGTGGCCACGGTGCGCAGGATCGGCTGGAAGAAGTACACGAAGTCGTTGTGGCTGAACAGGAACACTGCCGTACGGAGTGAGATCCCCAATGTGGCAAGTACGAGCAGGCCGGGGATCGGGCGACCGCGGATCAACCTCCGACCGACTGCGGCGTAGGTCCAAGACAGCGCGGCGAGGATCGCCCACCGGAGCTCGAGCGTGATCAGGAACACGTAGAACAGCGCCGTCGGGATGAGCGTCGCCTCGATGACGAACGGCACCATCCGACGAATGACGGCCTTGACGACGGACAACTTGGAGGGATGCAGCCGCCACGCGGTGTTCGGTGAGTCGGGGCCTGCGACGTCGGCGATGCTTGCTGTTGCGGCCCCTGCTGTTTGGGCTTGTGCTGTTTCGGGCGGGGCGATCGTGGCCACTCGCATGGAGGCTCCTAGCCATCGACGATGTCAACGACGCGCCACCGGGGTTCGGAGCAACGCATCCCGGATACTGCCCGCACGCAGCACCGACACGTTCGGGACGATTTCGTGTCGTGGTCAGGGTACCCCGCGCGTTGGGACTTGTACCCAGGATCTCAAGAACCTTCTTTGCGGGCCCGCACCAACAGTGTGGTGGGCACCGGGGAGCGCTCGGTCACGCCGAGCTCGTGCATCACGTCGATGCGGAAGTTGGCGCGCCAGAGTGCCGTGAACCACTCCTCCACGGTACGGGTGCTCGACCCGTACGGAGTGGCGATCTCGCCCTGGAACACATCGGCGAACGGGTGGCGCAGACGGATCACGAACGACCGGCTCGGCTTGAGCACGCGGTGGACCTGCCGGAGGAGTCGCCCGAGGTCCTCGACCCCGTCGAGCGTGCCGTTGGCGAGCACGACCTCGACCGACCCGCTGGTGGCGAACCCGAGATCGGCGAGTTCGCCGATGTGACACTCGACGCGGACGTCGGCCTCGACCGCGTTCTCGCGAAGCCTGGCGATCCGCGCACCGTCGGGATCGACCGCCAGCGACTTGGCGCCTGCCAGTGCGAACGCGACGGCGTTGAACTGCTTGGAGACGCCGAGCTCGAGAGCTCGCTTGCCGTCGCTCACGTCGCCACACAGGCGCAGCTCGTCATCACCCGGGAGGTCTCTCCCGAACACGATGTGGGCATGTCCGTCGGTGCTCACGCGATCCAGTGTGGTCCGAGCGTGCCGTCGGCGCACGGATGCTCGGGATTTCGGCGTCTCGTCAAAGGGCTGATCGCGAGTCGCTACCCTTGCCGCATGAGTTTCTCGGTCGGCGCGCTGCGAGGGGGTCCAGAGCGGCGCGGCATCGTCGACCACCGGCTCGCCCGCAAGATGCTCATCAACCAGGTCCGTGTCGGGCGCGTCGCGCGCGAGCAGGTCTGCGACGCGCACCCCGAGCTGATCCGCGCCGCGAAGAACGTCGGAACGCAGACCAAGACTCGCTGCCCGATCTGTGAGGAGAGCGATCTCAAGCTCGTCACGTACGTGTTCGGGTCGCGGCTGCCGGCGCACGGTCGGTGCGTGTCGACCGCCAAGGAGATGCGCCGGCTCGGATCGAAGACAGACGAGCTCACCGCGTATGTCGTCGAGGCCTGCGTCGAGTGCCGGTGGCACCACCTGCTCCGCGTGCTGCCGGTCGGTGGCAACGCCTGACCCACCAGCGAACGGTGATCCGTCGGTGACGCCTCTTTCGGACGGTCTGGCCTCGGACGGTCTGGCCTCGGACGGTCTGAGTGCGGACGACCTGGTTGCGACGGATCCGGAATCGATCGTTCCGGCTTCGACCGTGCTGGTGACGGGATGCAGCTCGGGGTTCGGTCTCCTCACGGCCGTTGAGTTCGCCAGACACGGGCACCATGTCGTGGCGTCGATGCGCGACACCGCCAAGGCCGCGGCGCTGCTCGAGGCTGCGGCGACCGCAGGAGTCGCGGTCGAGGTGGCCGAGCTCGACG
>DASUEW010000362.1:0-3116 GCA_036274875.1 Ilumatobacteraceae bacterium | reverse complement strand
TGACGACCAGGCGGTCCTCGCCCGATGTGTGGGAGAGGATGTGCTCGGCCAGTAGCCACCCGACCTCGTCACCACCGAGGCGTCGCCACGATCCGTCGGGCTGTGGGATCGCGGCGCCGAGGCGATCGGCGTCGGGATCGTTGGCGATCGCCGCCAGCGCACCCGACCCGGCCGCGACCGCCAACAGCAGGTCCATCGCACCGGGTTCTTCGGGGTTCGGGAACGCCACCGTCGGGAACGTGCCGTCGGGCTCGAACTGTTGCGGCACCACCACTGGTGTGGGAAGACCTGCCGCCTCGAACGCGCGCACCAGCACAGCCCCGCCGACGCCGTGCATCGCGGTATAGGCCACTGTCACGCCAGGAACTTGCGGACAGAGGCGGACGCCTGGGGCCGCCGCGACGTAGGAGTCGATCAACTCCGAACCGACCGACTCGATGAGCGGGTGATCACGCGGGGCGAGGTCGACGGCCATCGGATCGACCTCGTCGATCCTCGCCGCGATCCCGATGTCGTGCGGTGGCACGATCTGGGCACCGTCGCCGAGGTACACCTTGTACCCGTTGTCGGCCGGCGGGTTGTGCGACGCGGTGACGACGACGCCGGCGGCGGCGTCGATCTCGGTGATCGACCACGCGAGCACCGGTGTCGGTATGACCTGATCGAACAGCATCGCCCGAATGCCGAACGCGGCCATCACACACGCCGTGTCGAGAGCGAACAGGTCGCTCTTGCGACGGGCGTCGTAGCCGATGATCACGCCGCGCTCACCCGCACGGGGATCGGTGGCCAGCAGGTACGCGGCGAGGCCTGCCGCGGCCTGCCGCACGACCAGCCGGTTCATTCGCTGCGGGCCGGCGCCAACCGCAGCTCGCAAACCAGCGGTGCCGAACTGCAATCGGCCGTCGAACCGCTCGGCGAGCTCGTCGGCGGGTCCGGCGAGCAGGGCCTCCAACTCGGCGCGGATGTCAGCGTCGGGTTCGCCGGCCAGCCAACGTTCCGCCTCGGCCCGGGGGCTCTCACTCATTCGATCAGCGTACGCAGCTCGACGAGCGGGCGCGGCCCGACGTGGGAGATCACCTCCGACGCGGCGATCGAACCGAGCCGGCCGCATTCTTTGAGGTCGCGACCCTGCGTGTAGCCGTAGAGGAACCCCGCCGCGTAGAGGTCGCCGGCACCGGTGGTGTCGATCACCCGACGTACGGGGTAGGCGTCGACGTGCACCACGTCGTCGGGCGTGATGATGTACGAGCCCTTGGCACCGACGGTGATCGCCGCCAGGCCGCAGTCGCGGCGCACGGCGGCGACCGCATCGTCGAAGTTGTCGGTCTGGTAGAGCGAGAGCAACTCGTCGTCGTTCCCGAACAGCAGATCGACTTCGTCGCACACGAGCGACGCGAAGTCGTCGCGATGACGGTCGACGCAGAACGAGTCCGACAACGTGAGCGACACGAGCCGGCCGTGACGGTGCGCAATCTGCGCGGCATGTCGGAACGCGGCCTTGGCGTCGTCGCGGTCGTAGAGGTAGCCCTCCATGTACAGCACCTTGCCGGCCGCGACCGTCACGATGTCGACGTCGGGCACGCTCATCAGGCTCGAGGCGCCGAGGTACGTGTTCATCGTGCGCTGGGCATCGGGCGTGACGACGATGATGCATCGGCCCGTCGGGACATCGTCGGTCATCGCCCCGGGACGGAACACCACGCCGACCGCGAGCAGGTCGTGGCCGAACACGCGACCCAGCTCGTCGTCGCACACCTTGCCGACGTACGCGGCGCGGCCACCGAAGCTGGCCACACCGCACATCGTGTTGGCGGCCGAGCCACCGCTCATCTCGACCGCCGACCCGAGCGCCCTGTAGAGCTCGACGGCGCGGTCGGTCTCGACCAGCGTCATCCCACCCTTCACGAGGTCGTGGTGACCGAGGAAGTCGTCGGTCGCGTGGGCGATGACGTCGACGAGCGCGTTGCCGATCCCGACGACGTCGTACGCCGACGGCATGTCGATCGGCGTGCCCGCGCCGTCGTCCGGGTCGTCGATCGGCCGCACGAATGAGCACGCTAACGGCTGCATCTGCGTCCTGGCGGGCTGCGCGTGCGCCGGTGCGGAACGGCCGTGTCGAACGGCCGTGATCGATCCTGCGATCGAACTGCGAGAAACCGTGCGTGAACCCCGGGTGAACCATGCGATCCGGCAATCCGGACCTCGCCAGTACGATCGGGCCCTGTGACCGACACGGCCCGCCTGCTCGACCCCTTCCGCCTGCCACGCGACGCCCGTCCGACGCGCTACGACGTCACACTCGAGCCCGACCTCGTGGCTGCAGTGTTCACCGGCGAAGTCGTCATCCATGTGATCGTCGACGACACGGACGACAACTCGTCCGCCGATCGGCGTGAACTGGTGCTCAACGCGGCCGAGCTCGAAGTCAACCGTTGCCTCGTCGACGGCGAACCGGCCGAGCACCGACTCGACGCCGAGACCGAACGATTGTTCATACGGCCAGCGCGCGAGGTCATGCCCGGCGAGCACACGGTCGAGATCGCGTTCACCGGCGTCCTCAACGACAAGTTGCGAGGTTTCTATCGCAGCACGTTCCACGACCTCGATGGCGACGAGCGGGTCATCGCGACCACCCAGATGCAGGCCACCGATTGCCGGCGGGCATTCCCCTGTTGGGACGAGCCCGACTTCAAAGCGGTGTTCGGCATCACGCTCGTCGTCGAGCCCGAGATGTTGGCCGTCTCGAACGGTCCCGAGGTCGAACGTCGCGCCGTCACGACGGCAGGTGGCGACAAGGTGGCAGTTCGCTTCGCCGACACGATGGTGATGTCGACGTACCTGGCGGCGTTCGTCGTCGGTCCGCTCGAGGTCACCGAACCGGTCGACGTCGGAGGAATCCCGGTGCGCATCGTGCACGTGCCCGGCAAGGCGCACCTCACGGGGTTCGGGCTCGACGTCGGCGCCTTCTGCCTGCGTTGGTACCAGGACTACTACGGCATCCCGTATCCGAGCGACAAGGTCGACCTGCTGGCGCTGCCCGACTTCGCCGCCGGGGCGATGGAGAACCTCGGGTGCATCACGTTTCGCGAGAGCCTGCTGCTCGTCGATCCGGC
>DASUEW010000361.1:0-4907 GCA_036274875.1 Ilumatobacteraceae bacterium | reverse complement strand
CGCACCACACGAACACGACGGCGTGGTCGTGGCGCCCGCTCAGAACCCATCGAGCTCGTCGACGCTGGACGCGGCAGCAGGTGTCGTCGCGGAGAAGGGTCCGAGCATCAAAGCGATCCTGTCGCACATGGATCGCAGCCTCTCGCGACACACGGGTGCTGGAACGTGGGACGCCGTGATGTCCGGTCTCGCGCGAGATGGAGTTGTCGCGGCTCGGGACGGATCGCGCCGCAAGCGGTACGACGTAGTCGGGCTGGCCGTGCGCGACAGCGTCGTCGCTCGTCTTCGGGTTGCGGCTGCGACCGACGGCGTGCTCGACGCACGGACGGCGCTCGTGTTGTCGATGACGGGGCCGGCGCAGCTGCTCGAACTGGTCGCGCCCGAGCGCCGGGATCGCCGCCACGCGCGTGACCGCATCGACCAGGCGCTCGACAACACCGATCTCGAACCGGTCGGCAAGGTCGTCAGACGGCTCATCGCCGAAGCCGCGGCAGCGGCGGCGATCGGCGCGACCGCGGCGGTCGCCACATCGAGTTGAAATGTCCTGTCGCAGTTGGCTCCCCGTTGTTACCGACCGGTAGCTTGATCCATGGTGCCGATCGAGAAGCGCGAAGTGAGCCTCCACGGGCACCGGCTCGTCTACCGCATCGGTGGCGACCTGGCGTCCGATCGGCCCGTCCTGCTGATCGTGCACGGCGTCGCCGGGAGCTCGGCGACCTGGCACGCGGTCCTGCCCGCCCTGGCACGGCGCTTCACGGTCGTCGCGCCCGACCTGCCAGGTCACGGTGAGTCCGACAAGCCGCGGCTCGACTACTCCCTCGGCGCCCACGCCAACGTGTTGCGCGACCTGATGATCGCGCTCGGGATCGAGCGCGCGACGGTCGTCGGGCAATCGCTCGGCGGTGGCGTCGCGATGCAGCTCGCGTACCAGCACCCGCAGCGTTGCGAGCGGCTCGTGCTCGTCTCCAGCGGCGGCCTCGGCCCCGAGGTGTCGTGGATGCTGCGGGTGCTCACGGTGCCGGGCGTCGAGTACCTCATGCCCGTGATCTTCCCGAAGGTCGCACGTGTCGCCGGCAACGGCGTCGGCCGGCGCCTGGCTCGCCTCGGGTTCCGGTGGCCGCATCTCGAGCAGGAGTGGCATGCCTACGTCTCGCTCACCGAGCCAGGCAACCGCCAGTCGTTCATCCGCACGTTGCGGGCCGTCGTCGACCCGAAGGGCCAATCGGTCAGCGCCCACGACCGGCTCTATCTCGCGTCGCGGTTGCCGACGTTGATCGTGTGGGGTGGACGCGATCGCATCATCCCGGTCGGTCACGCGTACGCGGCACACGAGGCGATCCCTGGCAGCCAGTTGGTGATCTTCGAGGGGGCCGGCCACTTCCCCCACAACGAGGAGCCCGACCGCTTCGTCGAAGTCGTCGAGCAGTTCGTCGACGGCACCGAGGGGCTGCAGCTCGACGAGAAAGAATGGCGCGCCATCCTCACGGCCGGCCCGTCGGCGTAGCGCGGGAGCAACGCGCGAGGAACCGCGACGCGAGATCTCGTATCTGATACGGATCTCGTGGGTCTGGCGGCCGTGGAACCCCAAGCGCCCGACATCACCCCCAGCCGTTGGAGCCGCGATCCAGCCGTACATGAGCGCGACAGCGGCTCGCTCATGACCGTAAGCGAAGCGACCACGCCGTCGCTCACCGTGCGCCTCATCCGCCCGGCCGATCAGCTCGACCTGCTGCTCGAGCTCCTCGACGTCACGCTCGACCCGGTGACCAACCAGCTCGAAGCTGTCGCGGGTGGCGAGCCGCGGCTGCGCGTGATGCTCGGTGCCCAACACACCAGCGAGGACGCTCTCGCCGACGTCGCCGTCGAGCCGCCTGTGCCGACGCCCATGAAGAGCCGGACCGCAGGACCCTCACGCCTCGTGACGAGCATCGAGACACCCATTGCCTTCACCGTGGATGCGCTCCTCGACACAGCAGCTTGGGTTCTGAACTCGCCCACCAGCGCCGGCACTCCGTCGGGCGACCTCACCGCGCTCGAGCTGCCGTCAGGTCTGCTGCTCGCCCCCGACGCTACGGCGACGGTCACGACCTCAGGAGGGCCCCGCACCGACAACGGCGTGACCGAACTGTGGCGCGCCGATCTGCGCAGTCCGACCTCGACGGCACTCCCACTGCTGGCGCTCGCCAACGTGGCTCCGACCGACGGTGTCGACAATGCGGTGCCGGACTTCTCGGCGCGTGACGGCATCGTCGACAACACCATCACGGTGGCACCGGCGACAGCACGCCGCCTCACGCTGTCGAGCCACGGAGCGTTCGCTCGTCTCACCGGCGACTGGCCCGACGCGCCTGTGTCGCGCTGGCGCCAGACCATCGTCACCGGCCGCGACGTCGTCGCCGAAGTCGTGCAGGAGGGGTACCTACTGCCGTTCGGTCATCGCGTGAAGATCCTCGAGGTCAACAGCCGGCGCTTCGTCCCCGACACCGCCGGCCAGCCCACCGCCGTGCTCGAACACGAGCGGTTCGTCAGCATCGACGCCCCGACCGTGGTTTTCGACGACGCGTCCGACGCGTCCGATGCTGGCATGGGGTTCCGCCAGTTCGAGGGCCGCGGCCTGCCGTTCGCCAAGGTCGACGCCGTTCCCGCTGAGTGGATCCCGATCGACACCGTCGAGCTGCACGACGCCAGCGGGGCGATCCCTGGCGTGTTCGACCTCATCGTCAAGGCAACGGGGCAACCGCTCATCGCCGCGTTCGACGCCACCGACCGCGCCGGCAACGGAAACATCGGTTTCTCGACGGCTGCCACCTTCGTCGACGAGCTCGAAGCGTTCACGACCGGCGCCGGTTCTGCGCTCGAGCGGCTGACCGCGTTCTACGCCGATCCGGGCTCCGCCGCCAGGCGAACTCTCGACCTGTCCGGTCAGTCCGTGGCGTTCGCCGACGAGATCGCCGTCGGCCTGGGCAAGACCACCTTCGCCACCAACCAGATCGTCCTGAACCTGACCGAGGCGATCGGCGCCACCCCCGACGAGCTCTCCGACGCAGTGCGTCTCGGCGTGTTCCCCGCCGTCGAGTCCGCACGCATCGTCGACGAGGCGATCACCGCAGCCCTCGGTGGTGCCGCCCTCGACCTCGAGGTGGTGCTCCACGATCGCTGGCTGGATGACGGCCTCGGGGCCGGCAACTTCGATCTCGCCTTCCTCAAGCTGGTCACGAGCGCCGAGAAGGCGTTGGGCGGTGCCGGCCGCGCCGTGGCCGCCGTCGACCTCGTCGCCGAGGCGTTCAACCAAACCGTGGGCGCCGGCCTCGATCTCGAGAATCCGACCGACCCATGGTCGCCCGAGCGCGCGTTGGGCGACGCCTCGCGCATCCTGGGAATGATCCCGCTGAGCGACATCCTGCCGAGCATCGACCTCGCCGACGCCATCCCGGGCGTCGACATCCCCGGTCTCGAGGTGAGCGTCGACGAGAACGGCCTCAAGGCCACGTTCACGTTCACGCCGGCCGTGAAGTCCGTCGAGGCGCTCGGCTTCCAGGTGCCGCCCGGCTCCCGGGCGTTCATCGAGAACGTCACGTGCGTGCCCGTCGACGGCCAGCCCGAGAACACGCTCACCATCCGGGTCGAGGACGTCACCCTGCAGATCCCGCCGATCGTGAACCTCGTCGAGCTCACGTTCAGCGAGATCGAGGTGGTCGAGAGCACCACCGACGGCCTGATCGTCGACCCGAAGCTCGAGGACTGGACGTGGGGGTCGTGGCTCGCCTGGCTGAAGCCCCTCACCGATCTGCTCGACAAGCTCGGCGACGGCCTCATCGACATCACGCCACTGGCGCTCGAGATCAGCACCGACGTACCACTGCCCGAGATCAGCCTCGGCGTCGTGTCGATCTCGAACGTCGCCATCTTCTCCGGTCTCGACCTGCCGTTCACCGAAGGCTTCGTACCGAACGTCGCGCTCGGCCTCGGGTCTGCCGCGTCGCCGGTCGAGATCACCGTGCTGGCGTACGGCGCGGCGTTCTACATCGAGGTCGACATCTCGCCCGGCAGCCCCACCGGGCTGCGCCGCCTCACCGCCAGCCTCGAGCTCGAGGCGATGCTGTACGGCTTCGACATCGTCGTGGCGTCGGCCGACATCACGCTGCGAGTGTCGGCGCTGTTCAAGATCCTGGGCGACGAGATCACGTTCCGGGGCTCGGTCGCGCTGGAAGGCAACATCTCGGTGCTCGGCCTGCTCGACGTGAGCGTGGGCATCGTGGCTTCGCTCACCTACAAGTCGGCGAACGATCAGCTGGTGCTGTCGGGACGCCTCACCTACTCGGTCGACACGTTCCTCGGCGGGACGAGCGGCAGCGTGCCGATCGGCAAGATGACGTTCGACCTGGCCGATGACAGCAGCTCGGCCGTGCGCGCCGCGCTCGCAGCAGGCCCCGCTCGTGCTCTCGCGTCATCCACACCGGCCGGTCCGCCGTCGTTCGGCAACCGCTTCACCCGATCCGAGTGGCGGAACGAATACACCGCCGCCTTCGCCTGAGGACACACCATGCCCTACCGCCAACTCGTCACCATCCCCCTGTCGACCGGCTTCACCGGCACGACCTGGCACCTCTCGGTCGCCTACGTGCCCCGCCTCCACGAGGAGGGCAAGCTGAGCGATTACGCCCTCGACTGGGCGCAATGGCCCGCCATCGCCGGCGCCCTGAGTGTCAACATCTTCGTCAACAACGCCGTCAATCCGATCAACCCGGCCCGCATCACCACCGTCAGCCCCGCACCCAGCCTCGATGTGTGGGAGGCGCTGTTCGGGCCGGCCACCAAGTCGGATCAACCCGTTGAGGCCTACCGCTTCATCGACCGGCGGCAACCGAACCTCCGCGAGTTCCCGAGCGCCGAGGTCATCGACGGCC
>DASUEW010000360.1:0-3733 GCA_036274875.1 Ilumatobacteraceae bacterium | reverse complement strand
GAGACGCTGGTCTGACACGTCAGCGGGCATTCTCGGGCCACCACGGATCGGGATACTCGGCGAAGACGGTGCGCAAGCCGGGAGCGACCTTGTCGGCGAACAGGCGAGTGTTGTAGCGGGTGAGCTCGTCGCTCATGTTGCCGAACTGGAGCATCGCGCACAGGTGCCCGATGCGGAGCTCCTTGCACGCTTCCTCGAGTTTCTCGCGGACCGTGTCGGGGCTGCCGATCACGACGTAGCCGTTGTCGACCATCTCGTCCCACGTGAGGTCGTGCTTGGCCTGCTTCGCACGCGACACCTGGCGGACCTGCGACCTGTAGCGGGCTCGCACGGACGCCTCGGTGACGTATCCCGGCGGATCGGTGAAACCGGGATAGACGTGCAACGAGCGGTTGAAGAAGTACTCCGCCGGCTCGCGGTACATCGCGTAGGCCTCGGCGTCGGTGTCGGCGACGCCGATGAACTGGGTGACGGCGAGGCGGTGCGGGTTGTCGTCCTTACCGTGGGCCTCGACCCGGCGCCAGAACCCGGCGACGGTCTCGCGAACCATCTTGTAGCCGTAGTACGTGAGGGCTCCGTAGACGTAGTCGTTCTCGGCGCAGAAGTCCCACGTCTCGACCGAACCGCCGCCGGGGATCCACACCGGTGGGTGCGGCTTCTGCCACGGGCGGGGCACGGGGTTGACGTAGCGCAACTGGTTGAAGCGACCGTTGAACGAGAACGGCTCCGTGGCCTGCCAGGCCTTCATGATCAGCTCGATGCCCTCGTAGTACTTCGGCCGGAGCTGGCTCGGGTTGACGCTGTACGAGTAGGCCGTGTCCATCGGTGTGCCGACCGGGAAGCCGGCGATCAGGCGCCCGCGCGAGAAGAGGTCGATCATCGCGAACTCCTCGGCGATCCGGATCGGCGGGTTGTAGAGCGCCACCGAGTTGCCGAGCACCGTGATCGCCGCGTCCGACGTGCGGCTGGCGAGGATCGATGCGATGAGGTTCGGCGACGGCATCAACCCATAACCGTTGTTGTGGTGCTCGTTGACGCAGATGCCGTCGAAGCCGCACTCGTCGGCGTACACCAGTTGGTCGATGTACGTGCTGTACGTGTCGGCCATCACCTCGGCGTCGAACAGCGCCGGATCGATGTCGACCCAGACGCTGTGGTGGCGCGTGTTGAAGTCCTCCGGGAGATCCGGATAGGGCATCAGATGGAACCACATCATCTTCATCGGGGACATGATCGCCGCGCGTCGAGTGCTGTGTCCACGACCGAACCCGACATAGATCATGTCTGGTTCGATAACGTTCTGGCCCGTGGCCACCGGTGTCGACCTGCGCCGGCTGCGGTACTTCGTCGCCGTGGCCGAGGAATGTCACTTCGGGCGCGCCGCCGCACGGCTGCACATGTCGACGCCACCGCTGTCGCAACGGATCCGCGAGCTCGAGTCCGAGCTCGGTCTGACACTGTTCGCCCGGACCTCACGCCGCGTCGAGCTGACGACTGCCGGCGAGCGGCTGCTCGGCGAGGCCCGGCTCGTTCTCAGGGCGGCCGAGGGCTTCGACCGCATGGCGGCCGAGCTGGCGTCCGAGCTGGCGTCAGACGTGTCGTCACAATTGACCGACATCGGTCTCGGCTTCTGCCACGGCAGCGAGGGCGGGGCGATGATCGCCCTGCGCCGGATGCTCGACCAGCAACCGGAGGTCGGCGTGCATCCCGCGGCGATGACCTCGTTGCACATCTTCGAGGCGCTGCGCAACGGCCGGGTCTCCGTCGGCATCGTCCGCGGCCCGGTGCCCGACCCTGACGTGATCGCCTCCGTGCCGCTCGCCGAGGTCCCCGTCGACCACGTCGTCGTTCCACCCGACCATCGCCTGGCGGCGTTCGACCGGGTCGAGGTCAACGATCTCGAGGGCGAGGCGGTGCTGATCGTCGAACGCGACGACGCGCCGCGGGCCCACGACGAGATCACGCAGTACTTCGCCGGGCTCGGTGTGCGCCCGCGGTGGATCACCCATGGGGCGACGCAGATCGAACGGGTCTTCGACATGGTGTCCGTCGGGGCAGGCATCGGTTGGCTCAACACGTGGCAGGCCGAGCGCGAGTCGGGCCGGACCGATGTCGCGATCCGGCCCCTCGTCCCGGTCGGCATGCACGACGTGTTCCGGATCGCCTGGCGCGCCGGCGACACCAGCCCCGCCACCGCCACGTGCGTTCGGGTCCTCCTCGAGGCCTGCGGCGCCTGAAACCACCCCAACCCGTCGAACTGTCTGCTTCATTCGGCCCGTGGCTTCATCTGAAGCAGACAGAACGGGGGTTTCAGAGGCGGACGACGGCGCGGGCGACTTCGCCGGAGGCGAGAGCGCGGAAGCCGTCGTTCACCTCGTCGAGGGTGAGGGTGCGGGACACCATCGATTCGAGGTCGAGCAGGCCGCGGCTCCACAGCTCGACGTAGCGGGGGATGTCGACCTTGGGTTGGCCACCACCCATGAAGACCCCGCGCAGCGACTTGCCGCGGCGCAGGTTCGTGGCGGCGATCGTCACCTGGGCGTCGTCCGACATGACCCCGACCACGTACGCCGTCTTGCCGGCTGCCGCCATGTCCATCGCCAGCGCAACCGTGGCGGGGCGACCGACGACCTCGAACGCGTGGTCGACACCAACGCCGATGAGCCCGCGCACGGCCTCGACCGGGTCGACGGCCGACGCGTCGACGAGATCGGTCGCGCCGAGACGACCGGCAAGGGGGAGCTTCAGCGGGTTGGCGTCGATGGCCACGATCCGGGCGGCACCGGCGATCCGGGCGCCCTGGATCACGTTGAGCCCGACGCCGCCGCACCCGATCACGGCGACGGTGTCGCCCGGCGCGACGTGGGCGACGTGGAAGACCGCGCCGAGGCCGGTGACCACGGCGCAACCGAGGATTGCCGCCAGCTCGACGGGCACGTCCCCCGGTATCGCGATCACGCCCCGCTCGTCCATCAGCACCCGCTCGGCGAGCCCGCCGACGCCGCCCATCGCGTTCACGGCCCGGCCATCGAGGGTCGCCAGCCGCGGTGGGTCGCCGGCAGACCGCTTGGTCGCATCCGGGTTGCGGCACTGCCCAGGCTCGCCGCGATGACATGGTGCGCACCCACCGCAGCCGGCGAGCAGGCAGGTGACGACCCGGTCGCCGCCGGAGATCGACTGGACGGCCGAGCCGACCGCTTCGACAACCCCGGCCGCCTCGTGGCCGAGCACCTGCGGGCGTGGTCGGACGAGGGTGCCGTCGATGCAGTGCAGGTCGCTGTGGCACAGCCCGCACGCCTCGATCCGGATCAGGACCTCGTGCGGGCCGGGCGTGTCGTGCTCGATCTCGTCGACGACGAGGTCGGCCGCGCCGTCGTGGAGGATCGCGGCCCGCATCGCAAGCGCGTCAGGCAGCGCGGTCGAGCACGAAGTCGAACGTCGTCGCCAGCTCGCCGTTCTCGTCGGGCGCGAACGTCGCGATCAGGCTCTCGCGAACGCCGAACACGGCGTCGTCGTGGAGGTAGTCGCTCTCGACGTCGAACACGTGCGTGATGAGATCCTTGAAACCGGGTGCTTTCAGCCACACGTGCGTGTGGCCGGGACGCATCCAGTTGCGGGCGTTGGCCTTGAGCAGCGCCCCGACCGGTCCGTCGTACGGGATCGGGTACGGCACCGGGCGGACGGTGCGGATCTCGTACGTGCCGTCGGGATCGGTGCGGTAGATCCCGCGTAG
>DASUEW010000359.1:0-3432 GCA_036274875.1 Ilumatobacteraceae bacterium | reverse complement strand
ATCCGATCGACCAAGCCCCAGTCCAACGCGGTGGCGGCATCGATCGTTCCGCCGGTCAGCGCGAGCTGGGCGGTTCGGTGGCGCCCGATCCGCCGCGGGAGGCTGACGGTCCCCCCGGCACCGGGGATCAATCCCAGCGTGAGCTCGGGGAGCGCAACGCGCACGTCGGGTGCGGCGATGACACGGGTCCCGAATGCAGGGAGCTCGATCCCCGAGCCGAAACAGGCGCCGTGGAGGTGGACGACGACGCGATCGGCCAGGTTGGCGAGCACCCGTCCGACGCTGGTCGCGAGCCGGACGAGGTGGGCGGTGGCCGGATCAGGAAAGGTCCCGAACTCGTCGAGATCGCCGCCGCTGCTGTAGTCAGGTCCGTTACCACGAAGGTGCACCGTCGAGATGCGAGGGTCGGCGACCGCGATCGAAAGTGCGTCGAGGAGACCGTCACGGAGTTGCGCATCGAGTGCGTTGCGAACGGCTGGGCGGTCCAGCAGGATCTCCAACTCGTCGCCGGATCGCACGATCCTCACGACATCGCCTGTAGCCCGATCGCGTCGGCGCAGTGGCCGAGATGCGCGCCATCGTGCGAACTCCGGACCGGCCTGCAGCGTCGAGTAGCAGGAGGACTCGACCAACAGACCTTCCTCGAGCGAACGGTCCTCGGCACCGCGGAGCAAGACCGCGAGGGCGGTCGCGGCCAGCGGTGTCGACTCGACTCGAGCCACGATTTTCTCGAGCGCGTCACTTCCGATGGGCACGACGACATCGCACCAGGGCGCCGCCGGCGTTCTGGCCGGCGCGTGATCCGACGGTTGAGAGGTAACGCCCACGATCACCGCCGACACGCCGGAGTGCACCGTCGGTGGTGGACCGCGGGGGACATCGTCGGCAGGGACGACGACGACGGTGTCGGCTCCGGGACGAATGAGACGGGCCAGCGGGCTGCCGGGACGCGACTCGGTGGCGAGCTCGTCGCTGCTGAGATGGTGAACCGGCACGTCGTCGACCCTCTGTCGAAAGTGTCGCGCACCGCAGTGAGCTGTCGGAACGACCAACATGGCACATATGGACGAGGGCATCGGCGCGACCCCTCGTGCGGGTGACACCGCCGATGTCGTCGCCAGATGGGCCGCAAGTGGCTGCATGTTCCTCACTGGTCCACCGGATTCGCCAGGACTCGGCCCACCGGCTCCGTTGGTGCCGGGGCTGGCGGCCCTGGCCGAACGCGTCGAACGCGGCGCCGTTGCCGTCGGCGCCGTCCTGCGCGTCGACCCGCTCGAGCGGCTCACCGAACGCGCCGGCGCGCTCGGCCTCAGCCGTCGCGGCCGCACGAGCTGTGGTGGTGCAACCCGACTTCTGCGCACGGCAGACGGCTGGATCGCGCTCTCACTCGCCCGCCCGGATGATGTCGATCTGGTCCCTGCGTGGCTCGAGTCGGATGGCGACGGTGTCGCGTGGGATGCCATCGCTCGGTCGGTCTCGTCGAGGCGCGGCAGCGAGCTCGTTCGACGCGGCGTTCTGGTCGGCCTGCCGATCGCGATGCTCCCCGCGGCCTGGGGTGGCGAGCGCCGCCCGCCTGCGCCGCCTCCCTTCTCCGGCCTGGCGTGCCATCCCACGCCGGTCGACGGCGCGGCCGCACGGCCACGTTCTGTCGACGACACGGTTGTCGTCGATCTCAGCTCGCTGTGGGCGGGCCCGCTGTGTGGTGCGTTGCTGGCCGAGTGCGGGTTTCGCGTCGTCAAGGTCGAATCGACGCGTCGGCCTGACGGTGCCCGTGGCGGATCGCCGGCGTTCTTCGATCGGATGAACGCCCGGAAGCGAAGTGTCGCACTCGACCTGCAGACGCCGGCAGGAACCCGTGCGTTGCGTCGGCTGCTCGATCACGCCGACGTCGTGATCGAGGCATCGCGCCCGCGGGCCCTCGCCCAGCTCGGGATCGACCCGCTGCGGCTCGTCGCCCACGGGCCGCGAGTGTGGGTCTCCATCACCGGCCACGGCTACCGCGGTGAGTCAGGCCTCCGTACCGGCTTCGGTGACGACGCAGCCGTCGCCGGCGGTCTCGTGGTATGGGAGGGGCAGGATCCGTACTTCTGCTGCGACGCAGTCGCCGATCCGATCAGCGGTCTCACCGCCGCCGCGGCCACCCTGACCGCCCTGGTCGCGGGCGGGCGCTGGCACCTCGACGTGGCCATGTCGTCGGTTGCCGCTGGCATGGCCGGACCGACGCTGCCCGTGCCGGCGGGCACGTCCGTCGCGGCGCCCCGTGCTCCCGTCGCGTCGAACCCGGCCCCGGGCTTGGGCGCCGACACCCGGCCGGTGTTGGACGAGATCGGGCATCGATGAGGGCCGATCTGCTGATCACCGACGTCGAGGTCGAAGGGTCGATCGGCGACGTCGCGGTCGAGCGCGGGATCGTCACCGCCATCGGGCGCGGTGCTCCCGTGACGGCGACCGAGCGTGTCGACGCACGTGGGGGCGCGCTGATCCCCGGGCTTCACGATCATCACATCCACCTGATGGCGACGGCCGCGGCCATCACGTCGGTCGATGCCGGCCCGCCGAAGGTACGCGACGTGGCAGCACTCGCCGCCGCGTTGCAGACTGCTGATCGAACGCATCGTGGAGGGCGTTGGCTTCGCGCCGTCGGCTACCACGAGTCCGTTGCGGGCCGACTCGACCGTGAACTCCTCGACAGCATCGTGCCGCATCGCCCGGTGCGGGTTCAGCACCGCAGCGGCGCGATGTGGGTCCTCAACTCGGCCGCCCTCGATGTCGTCGACCAGACCGCCTCGACCTGGCCCGCGGAGGGCGTCGAGCGCGACACCGCGGGCCGTCCGACGGGTCGGCTGTTCCGGCTCGACAGCTGGCTGCGAGACGTGCTGCCGAGCGACGGTCTGCCGGATCTCGGCGGTGTCGGTCGGCGGCTGGCCGGCTTCGGAGTCACAGGCGTCACCGACACGACGCCGTACGAGCGCATCGACGACTTGCGTCCTTTGGTCGACGCGGTTCGCGCGGGTGCGCTGCCGCAACGGGTCGCGGTAACCGGGAGCCCGTCGTTGGCGGCGGCTCGGTTCCCCGAGCCGCTGCAGGTCGGCCCCGTGAAGATCGTGCTCGAGGACCATTCGCCACCGCCGTTCGACGACCTGGCGGGTTGGATCGAGGCCGCCCACTGGCACCGTCGTGCAGTCGCTGTCCATTGCGTGACCCAGGCTGCGCTCGCACTGGCGATCGCGGCGTGGGACGCGGCGGGCGTCTGCCCGGGCGATCGAATCGAGCATGGTGCCGTGATCCCGCCTGAGTTCGGAGCGGAATTGGCGGCACGTCAGCTCACGGTCGTGACGCAACCCGGGTTCGTGTTCGAGCGAGGCGACGACTACCTCGACGAGGTCGACCCGGAAGACCGGCCCTTTCTCTACCCGTGCCGCAGTCTGCTCG
>DASUEW010000358.1:0-2013 GCA_036274875.1 Ilumatobacteraceae bacterium | reverse complement strand
CGACCCGTATCGCAAGCCGCACGAAGACGTGGACTACGCGGAAGAGCCCTCTGCTGACGACACGGCTGCTGACGACACGGCGTGACTGCTGACGGCGCCGCGGGGCTCGTGGTCGTCGACAAGCCCGGCGGCATCACCTCGCACGACGTCGTCGCCCGGATTCGCCGTCTGGCCGGAACCCGCAAGGTCGGCCACGCAGGGACGCTCGACCCGATGGCCACCGGAGTGTTGCTGATCGGGGTCAACCGTGCGACCCGGTTGCTCGGTCACCTGATGCTGACGCAGAAGGGGTACGACGGCGTCATCCGCCTCGGCGTGAGCACGTCCACCGACGACGCCGAGGGCGAAGTCATCTCACAGACCTCGGCTGCCGGAGTCTCCGAGGAGGCGATCAGGGCAGCACTCGCCGTGTTCGTCGGCGACATCGAGCAGGTGCCGTCGGCTGTCTCCGCGATCAAGGTCAACGGCCAGCGTGCCTATGACAGAGTGCGAGCCGGGGAGCAGGTGTCGCTCGCCGCCCGTCCGGTGACGATTCACGCCCTCGAGGTCGGCTCGATCCGCGCTGATATGGACGTGGTGGACGTCGAAATCTCCGTCGCCTGCTCGAGTGGCACCTACATCCGAGCCATCGCCCGCGACCTCGGCGCAGCACTCGGAGTGGGAGGGCACCTGAGCTCGCTCCGGCGGACATCGGTGGGTCCGTTCGAGCTCACTGAGGCCTCGACCTTGGAGCAGCTCGCCGACAAGTTCGAGATGGTGCCGATCGCCGAAGTCGCGGCGCGCTGCTTCTCGACATACACCCTCAACGATGACGATGCGCGAGCCGTCTCCTTCGGACGGAAGCTGGAGATCGACCTCGGCGCTGTCGGCCCGGTGGCGGTGTTCGACGAGCAGGGTTCGTTCCTGGCGCTGTACGAACAACAGGGCCCGGTTGCCACCGCAGTAGCCGTGTTCTTGGGCTGACGCACAAGGGCGCGGGGGATGTGGCAGTCTTTTTCGGTATCGCAACAAACCGGCCATCTGGAGGAGAACACCCATCGTGCGGATCTGGCGCTCGCTGGATGAAGTGCCGGCCGACGTCGGTCGCACAGTAGTCACCATCGGCAACTTCGACGGCGTCCATCTGGGACATCAGCATGTGATCCGGCGGGCCCGTGAGGTCGCGCTCGAGATAGGTGTCGAGAAGGTTGTTGCGGTGACGTTCGACCCGCATCCCATCGCGGTGCTGCGCCCCGAGCACGCGCCGCCGACGCTGACCACGATCGAGACCCGTGTCGAACTCCTCGACCAGGCGGGGGTCGACGACGTGCTCGTGATCCCGTTCAACAGAGAGATCGCCGGCTGGTCCCCGGAGCGCTTCATCGAGGAGATCCTGGTCGGTGCGCTGCACGCCAAGGCCGTGGTCGTCGGCGCCAGCTTCCGGTTCGGCAACCGTGCGGCAGGAGACACGAACACCTTGCGCGCCGCGGGGGAGAGCGGTGACTTCATCACGGAGGGCATCGCGCTCGACGGTGGCCCGCAGGTGTGGTCCTCGACGTACATCCGCAACTGTCTCGACGCCGGTGACGTCGAAGGTGCCGCGGAGGCGCTCGGGCATCCGTACTCGGTTCGCGGCGAGGTCGTGGAGAGTGACAAGCGTGGCCGCGAACTGGGCTTCCCGACAGCGAACGTCTCGACGCTCGACATGCACGCGCCCGCGGACGGGGTGTACGCCGGTTGGCTGCGACGTCTCGACGATGACTCAGAGCCGATGCCCGCCGCGATAAGTGTCGGCACGAACCCGACCTTCGAGGGCGCGCGTGAGCGACGGGTCGAGTCCTATGTCCTCGACCGGGACGACCTCGAGTTGTACGGCGTCCGCGTCGGGGTCTCGTTCGTGGCGCGGTTGCGCGGGATGGTGAAGTTCGACTCCGTCGAGGATCTCGTCGCCGCGATGGGCGATGACGTGGCCCGTGCACGTGTGGTGCTCGGCGTCGCGGATCCGGCGTGACCGGCGACCGCGCTCAGGATCTC
>DASUEW010000357.1:0-5502 GCA_036274875.1 Ilumatobacteraceae bacterium | reverse complement strand
GGCAAGATGGGTGCGGTCGGTGTAGTAGTCGACAGGGCGGATGAACGTGGTCAAGGCGAACGGCCCGGGCAACGGGACCTTGATCGGGGTCGACGTGCGCGTCGACGCGTAGGCGAACTCGTCGACGGCACCCATGCCGTCGGGCACGCCGACGGGACCGGTCGTCTCCTGGACGTTGCGCATGTCGAGCGACATCGGCCCCATCCGTCGCGGCGCTCCCCCGTCGCGCAGACCGGTCATGCGTGAGGCGAACGCCCACACGAAGCTCGCCCGGCGCATCTCACCGTCGCTGATCACGTCGAGCCCGGCCTCTTCCTGGTCGAGGATCGCCCGGTCGACGGCATCGTCGAACGTCTCGGCGATGTCGACGGGGCCGAAGCGGTCGGCCTCCATCAGCTCCTTGGCGGCGTAGAACCAGGAGGGATGGGCGTAGCTCCCGACCACCGTGGTCGGCAGGATCGGCAGTCCGTGCGGCATGACCGGCGACCGTAGCGGGCGGGTTGCGGCGACCGAGTGAGCTACGGGTTGCGAGGTCGTCGATGGCCGATCAGCCGGCGACGGGCGTCGCTCACGGGAACTCGACCACGAAGCTCGGCTGGCCGGTGTTGCTGTTGTCGACTGGCGCGCCGGTGTCGTTGACGACGTGATCGATCGTCCCGGCGCTCAGGTTGACCGTCATGATGTGGTGCAGCCGCACGTTCGGCGTTTCCGGGACCTCGAAGCCGCGCGTGGCGTGGATCGTCGGATCGACGTTGGTGAAGATGTACGAACCGCCACCCCACAGCTCATGCGTGCGGACGCGGTCGGCCACCTTGTACGCCGCCCAGCCCAAGACTTCATCGTGCTGCCACGCCGCCTGGTTCGGCGGATCGTATGGCAGCTCGTTCTGGAAGAACACGGTCCGGCCGTTCTCGCCGTTCCAGATCACGTTGTATTCCTGGTAGTGCTCGACGAAGAGGCCCGTGGCGGTCACGTCGTCACCGTTGACGATGACGCCGTTGCGGGCGGTGTTGATGTCCCAGCCGACCGAGCCCGGCACGCCGTGATCCGCGCGCCAGGCCCAGATGTGGTCGATCAGCACGTTGTCGCGGTTGACCTCGAGGCTGACGTCGGCCTTGCCGACGTGCGGCCCGCCGATGCGGAAGTACACGTCGTTGAGGGTCGTCGGGTTGCCGCGGTCGCGCTTCGTCGTGCCGTGGTTGCCGTGATCGCCGTGGTCGCCTTGGTGGCCGTGCTGCTTGCCGATGCGAAGCAGGGCAGGCGAGTTGACCTCCCCGGCGTCGATGGTGACGCCGGCGATGACGACGCCCGGGACATCGGCGACCGTCAACGGGATGGCACCGTCGACGGCGGTGAGCGTCGCGTGACCGAGGCCGAGAACGACCGTGTCGGCGCGCTTGACGGCGATACTCTTCGCGATGTCGTACACGCCCGGGGTGAGCAGCAGATGGCGCCCGCGAGCGAGTTGATGGTTGATGACCTTCACCGAGTCCGACGGTTTGGCGATGAAGAACTTCGTGATCGGGATCGAGCGGCCCGGTGTCATACCCTCGTCCCAGGTGACGCCGCTGCTCTCGGTCGTGGCGGCGGGTACGCGCACGGCGTACGCGCCCTCGTCGTCGACGTAGAGGAACGGCTTCTCACGGCTCAGCGGGCTCGTTTCGAGCGTCGTGTACGGCGGGACCGGGAAGGACTCGTCGGTCGGCGCACCCTCGACGCCGGCGAAGACGGCGTTCCAGACGCCGTTCGACCAACCGCCGATCTCGCTGTTTCGGGTCAGCCACTGCTGCTGGGAGCCGTTGATGACGAACCCGCTCTTGGTGTCGGCGATGTAGCCCCCGCTGGCGTACTGCGGACCGGCGGTGCAGTAGTCCATCAGCGACAGGTTCCCGCCGCTGATGTTGAGCCGGCGCATCGACACGGCCTGCGAGACGGCCCAGAAGTTGGCCGAGGCGCGGCAGCCGTCCTGACCGGCGGCGTTGATGTTGAGCGTGAGGTTCGACAGCGTGCGCCAGAAGTTCACCAGCGCGAGGCAGTTGCTCGTGCCGCCGTTGTCCAGGCACCGGTTGTAGACCTCGATCTTGCCGTTGATCACGACGTCGGTGGGTGAGGCGCCGAGGCCGGCGACCTCCGTGTAGTAGCCGACCTTCATCTGCAGCGGCTCGGTGTCCGTGCCGTAGACGCCGGGCTCGAACAGCAGCGCGTATCGATTGGTGCCCATCTCGCTGTCGATCTGCTGGGCGTTGATCGCGTCGACCGTCGCCTGGATCTCGCCGACCGGCATGCTCGGGTCGAACACGATGACGTTGGCGCCGAGGTCGGAATCGGTGGCGCCGTGCGCCGGTGGCTGAGCGGCGGTGGCGGGGGTGGCGACCACCGCCGACACAGCCGTCGCGAGCGCGGCGACCGCAGCGACAGCGGTGCGGTGATGTCGGTGGCTGCGACGCGGCAGCACGGGCCGAGCGATGCGCGGGACGCGTGGTGATGTCATCGGACGAAGACCTCCCCTTGTACGGCGGCAACTCCCGTAGATCGTGTCACACGTCCACGAGGCCGCCGACCGGTTCGCTCACGCACGATCGGCGAGCACGCACTCCACGACGTCGAGAGCGCTGCCTCGCCACCCGAAGCGGCGCACCGTGGCATCCGGATCGGTCCCCGTTTCACTCGCGCGGACATGGGTGATGAGTGCCTTCCACAGCGCCCACCCGCGAGCACGGGACCACGTGGCTTCGTCGAGGTCGATGGTGTCGCGGAACACCGACCGGCTCTGGTCATCGAAGAACGTCCAGGCCATCACCAGATCACAGGCCGGATCGCCCGAGGCCATGCAGCCGAAGTCGATCACCGCCTCGAGGACGCCGTCATTGACGAGCAAGTTGGTGGGTGCGACGTCGCCGTGCACCCACACAGGCCGGCGCTCCCACGTGCTCGCCAGCGCCGCCTGCCACGCGTCGCGGGCCGCTGCGACATCGATCACGTCGGCGGCATCCTCGATCGACTTCCGGCACTCGGCGTCGTACACCGCGAGCGACCCACCCCGGAAGAAGCTGTGCGTGCCAGGCGGTGGTCCATCGCTCGCGTCGATCGCTTCGAGCACGGTGAGGAACCCCGCCAGGTCGGCTGCCAACGCGGTGAGGTCGCCGATCCTGTCGCGCGTGGCCGTCTGGCCCTCGATCCACCGGTAGATCGACCATGGCCGCGGAAACCGCTCATCGGGTCGGCCTCTGGCTACCGGCTCCGGGATCTGCACGGGGACCTGCGACGCCAGGATCGGAAGCCACCGATGTTCCTTGTCGATCTGGGCTACGTAGTCGTCGGCGCTCGGAAGGCGGATCGACAACTCCTCGCCGAGACGGAACGTCGTGTTGTCCCAACCGTCGTTGGCGACGGGCACGACGGGAAGATCAGCCCATTGTGGGAACTGCGCAGCCACGAGCCGAGCCGCCAGTGTGGGCGTGATGTCGCGTTTGTCCACCTCGGCGATGCTCGCTCGAAACGCACCCGACGTTCAATCTCGTTTCCAGACCGAGACGGACGATGCGTCAGAAGTCGAGCGTCGGGAGCCCAGGAGCGATTCCGGCGCGAGCGATGGCCTTGGCCTTGGTGCGGACGAGGGCCGATCGCGGGGCCCGGGCGATCTCGTCCGCGATCCGCGATGCAGCAGCCAGCACGTCCTCGTCGGCGACGACCTCTCTCACGACGCCCATCCGCAACGCTTCGGTGGCGTCGATCCGGCGGCCGGTCAGGCACAGATCACGGGCGACTGCCCCTCCGACGAGATCGTGGAGCAGGCCGTAGATGACATCGCCAAATGCGTGCTCTGGATGTCCGAAGAACGCCGATGCGGCAGCGACGCGGATGTCACACAACAGGGCGAGGTCGAACCCGCCCGCCAGCGCGGCACCGTTCACCGCCGCGATGGTCGGCAAGGGGAACCGCAGCAGCGCGTGGTGGAAGCGATCGCTCGACGCCCACAGTCGATCCTGAAAGCCCGGTTCGTCGATCGTGAACTCGCCGAGGTCGAAGCCCGCCGAGAAACACGACCCGCTTCCCGTGAGCACCAGCACCTTCAGCTCGGCATCCTCGGCCAGACGGTCCAGCTCGTCGGAGATCGCGTCCCGCACGGCGATCGAGAGCGCGTTCTTCTTGTCCGGACGGTTGACGGTCAACGTCGCGACACCCGTTGCGTTGGGACCATCCACGACGACGAGCGGGCTCTCGACCATTCGGCCGCACCGTAGCGAAGCGTGTTCCTCACAGTGCCAGTCGCGGCCCCCCGGGCGGAATCGGATGGATCGGGTGTAGGGACGCCGATGGTCAGCGCTCGACCGTGCACACTTGCGAGATGGCCATGGTCGTACAGCTGTCGGACACGCATTTCGTCGCCAACGAGCCGGACCCTGGCGATCCGAGCAGCCCCGACGCCGGGGTTCGGCGCACGGTGGCGGCGCTCGGCGACCGCAGGCCGGAACTGGTGTTGCTGACCGGCGACCTCGCCGACGACGGATCGGTCGAGGCGTGCCGGCGCCTGCGAGCGTTGGTGGAGCCCCTCGGTGCGCCGATCATCGCGACTCCCGGCAACCACGATCGCGCCGCCTCGGTCGCCGAGGTGTTCGGCTCCACCGACAGCGCCGAGGTGGGCAACTGGCGGATCCTCGTGGTCGACACCGCGATCCCCGGTCACGACGACGGTGCGGTCGACGTCGAGGCGGTGCAGTCCCGTCTCGACGCCGTCGATCCGCGTCCGACGTTGATCGCGTTGCACCACCCTCCGGTCTCACCGAGCACGCACGAGATGTTCCACCTCGCCGGCGACACCGCCCTGGTCGAGCTGTGCGCGGCCAGACCGCACGTTCGCGGCATCGTGAGCGGTCACCTGCACGAGGCGTTCGAACGAACCGCCGGCGGCGTCCCGGTCGTCGGGTGTCCGTCGTCGTGGTACGCGATCGTCCACGACGGCGACACGTACCGGCTCGTCCCCGACGGCCTCGTCGGCGCCACGGTGCTCGACCTCGGCGACGACGGCACGCTGACGTGGAAGCGCGTCCGGCGCCTCGACGTCTGACGGCCCGATTCCACGTTTGTGTCACCGACATCGGCGATCTTCGCCGGTTGCGGTGACACAAACCGAAGGGCGGCAGGCGCGCACCCAGGGTGCCCGGCAGCGGTCGCCAGTATCATCGCCGCATGACGACGAACAGGCAGCGCTGGCTGGAGGCGTTCGAGGCGTCGGCGCATCGTGACGCCGACTTCGCGACGATGTCGGGGATCCCGCTGGAGCCGGTCTACGGCCCCGACGACGGCGAGTTCCCCGGTCAGTTCCCGTACACGCGCGGTCCGTACGCGTCGATGTATCGGTCGAAGTTGTGGACGATGCGGATGTTCGCCGGGTTCGGGACGGCGGATGACACGAACTGGCGGTTCAAGGAGATCATCAAGTCCGGCGGCGATGGTCTGTCGACGGCGTTCGACATGCCGACCTTGTTGGGGATCGATTCC
>DASUEW010000356.1:0-2755 GCA_036274875.1 Ilumatobacteraceae bacterium | reverse complement strand
GGCTGCCGCGGCCGCGCCTGTTCCTTCGGGCACGGCTCCCGTCGAGCTCGGGTACTTCACGCTCGGGTTCACGGACACGGCGATGGCGTCACGCTTCTATCGCGAGCTGTTCGGGTGGCAGACGGAACAGGGCCATTCCGGTGCGGAGTACGCCCACGTCAACAACACCGAGCTTCCGCTCGGTTTCACGCCCGACGGGGTCGACAGCCCGCCCGTGCTGTACTTCCGGGTCGACGACGCGGAGGCGTGCGCGACCAAGGTTCGCGATCTCGGCGGCACGGTCGTCAGGGAGACGACGTACGACTCCGGGGGCGACGTCGTCTGCCGCGACGACCAGGGCCGCGAGTTCCACCTCTGGCAGCCGGCACCCGGCTACTAGGAACGGTGCCGGCGACTCCTAGCCTCACCGCGATGGAGACGCACTACGCCACGATCTGGGAGTCGATCGCCGATGAGATCCCCGACGAGGTCGCCCTCGTCCACGGACCGACACGCCGCACGTGGGCGGAGTACGACGAGCGCGCCGCCCGTCTCGCCGCGGCCTACAGCGCGGCCGGGCTCGGTCCAGATTCGAAGGTCGGGCTGTTCCTCTACAACGGCAACGAGTACCTCGAAGCGCAGTACGGCGCGTTCAAGATGCGCGGGGTGCCGGTGAACGTGAACTACCGGTACCTCGACGAGGAGCTCTGGTACCTGCTCGACAACGCCGACGCCGAGGCACTCGTGTTCCACTCGTCGCTCGGCGACCGCGTGGCGCGAGTGCTCGATCGCCTGCCGAAGCTACGCCTGCTCGTCGAGGTCGACGACGGAGCATCGGGGCAGGTCGACCGCGCCCGCCGCTACGAGGAGGTGATCGCCACACACCAGCCGATGCAACGCATCACGCGGTCCGAGGACGACATCTACATGCTGTACACCGGTGGCACCACGGGCATGCCGAAGGGTGTGATGTACCGGATCGGCGATCACACCTCGTTGTTCCTCAACCTCGGCTACCCGGCCGTCGGGCTCACGCCGCCGTCGGACCCGTCGGAGGTCCCGGCTCTGGTGCGCCAGATCACCGATGCCGGCAACCGGCTGATCTCGATCCCCACCGCGCCGCTCATGCACGGCACGGGACTGTGGCTCGGAGCGTTCGTCGCTCACCTCGCGGGCGGCGCGGTGGTGACGCTCACCGGCCGCAGCCTCGACGGCCACGAGGTTCTGCGCGCCGCCGTGGACCACCGCGCCGTGTTGATCGTGCTCGTCGGCGACGCGATGGCCAAGCCGCTGCTGAAGGCATTCGACGAGGCGTCCGAGCGCGGCGAGCCGTACGACCTGTCGTCGCTCAAGATGATCATCTCGTCGGGTGTGATGTGGACGACCGAGGTGAAAGAGCAGCTCCTCGACCGGGTCCCGCAGCTGATGTTGATCGACGCGATCGGCTCGACCGAGGGGTCGATCGGCAGCCAGGTCACCATGCGCGGCGTCCCGACCGAGACCGCCAAGTTCGCCAGCAACCCCACCACCAAGGTCATCACCGACGACGGCCGCGAGGTCGAACCCGGCTCCGACGAGATCGGCATGATCGCCGCGGGCGGGTTCGTGCCGATCGGGTACTTCAAGGATCCGGAGAAGTCGGCACGGACGTTCCGCGTCATCGACGGCGTGCGCTACTCGTTCGCCGGCGACTTCGCCAAGGTCGCTGCCGACGGTTCGTTGATCCTGCTCGGCCGCGGCAACCAGGTCATCAACTCCGGCGGCGAGAAGGTCTTCCCGGAGGAGGTCGAAGAGGCCACCAAGCGAGTCGAAGGCGTCGCCGACTGCCTCGTCGTCGGCGTCGACGACGAACGCTTCGGTCAGGCGGTCACGGCCGTCGTGTCGCTGGCGCCCGGTGCCGACGTCGACGAAGCGACGATCATCGCCGGCGTCAAGAGCCAGCTCGCCGGCTTCAAGGCGCCGCGCCGCGTGGTGTTCGTCGCCCAGATCCCACGCGCGCCCAACGGCAAGGCCGACTACAAGACGGCCAAGCAGTACGCCAACGACGCCGCCGGGTTGTTGTGAACCGTCTGTCGTGAGGGTCAGCGGCCGGTCCGGCCGATCGCGTCGAGCGCCGCCTCGGCGAGTTGTTCCGTCCCGACCTTGAACGTCTCGATCACGTCGGCGTCGACCTGATCGCCCATCTGGCCGTGCAGGTAGCGGGCGTACACGCCCTCGCTGATCACCGCCAGGCGCCACGAGGAGAACGCCATGTAGAAGTCGATGTCGGACACGTCGCGACCCGTCCGCAGGGCGTACCGCTCGAGCAGTTCGCGATAGTCCGGGAACCCGACGGCCCCGGACGGGTCGTTGTGGCGCCGTGGCACCGAACCCTGGTCGGTCCAGTACACGCTCAGGTAGCCGACGTCGGCGAGCGGGTCGCCGAGCGTGCAGAGCTCCCAGTCGAGAACCGCCGCGATCCGACCGTGCTCGACGTCGGTCATGCAGTTCCCGAAGCGGAAGTCGCCGTGGGCCACGACCACCCCTTGCTGGGCAGGCACGCGGGCTGCCAGACGCGTGGCGACCTCGTCGACGGCGGGGAGCTCACGCGTCTTGGAGTTGGCCCACTGCGTGGACCAGCGCTTGAGCTGGCGCTCGACGTAGCCGTCGCGACGGGCGAGGTCACCGAGCCCGATCGCGTCGACGTCGAGCGAGTGCAGGTCGGCGAGCACGTCGATCAAGTGCTCGCTCGCCGGCCGTCGCAGCTCGACCGGGAGCAGTGCCGCCTTGTCGGGTG
>DASUEW010000355.1:0-12300 GCA_036274875.1 Ilumatobacteraceae bacterium | reverse complement strand
CGCCGCTCGGGTCGGCACCGTTTGTGCTGGCCACCGACGAGGCCGTCGTCGGCCTGGCGCGCGACCTCGCTCTCGACCTGCCGGCTGCCGCGTTCTACGCAGGCCCGTGCATCGCCGGTCACGTCGGCGCCGACACCGCGGCGGCGATGCTCGCCGAAGGACCGCATCGCGGCGACGCGATGCAACTGCTCGTCGACGTCGGCACCAACGCCGAGATCGTGCTCGGCGACCGCACCCGCCAGTACGCAGCGTCGAGCCCGACCGGGCCGGCGTTCGAGGGGGCCCAGATCAGCTGCGGGCAGCGGGCCACGGCGGGTGCCATCGAGCGGGTGCGGATCGATCGCGACTCGCTCGAACCATCGTTCAAGGTGATCGGGTCTGACGTGTGGTCGGACGATCCCGGCTTCGACGACTCCGTCGGGTCGTCGGGCGTGACCGGGGTGTGCGGATCGGGCATCATCGACGTCGTCGCCGAGATGTTCCTCGCGGGCCTGATCGAGACCGACGGCACGATCGCCGGTGACATGGCGACACGGACGGAACGCATCGTCTCCGACGGCCGGACGTTCTCGTACGTGCTGTACGCCGCCGGCGACACTCAGCTCACGATCACGCAGAACGACGTGCGCGCGATCCAGCTGGCCAAGGCCGCGCTGCGTGCCGGCATCGACTTGCTCGTCGAGCACGCCGGTTCGCCGACGGTCACCGACATCCGCCTCGCCGGGGCGTTCGGCGCCCACATCGACCCCGTCCACGCGATGGTGCTCGGACTCGTCCCCGACTGTCCCGTCGACGGTGTGCGTTCGGTCGGCAACGCCGCCGGCGCCGGTGCGGTGCAGGCCCTGTTGTCGCGCGCGCTGCGCGCCGAGATGGAAACCGCGGTGCGCCGGGTCATCAAGATCGAGACCGCAACCGAGCCGCGGTTCCAGGAGCTGTTCGTCGCGGCGATGGCGCTGCCGCACGCGACGAGCCCGTCGCCCAACCTTGCGACGGTGGTCGACCTCCCCGCCCGGGAGACCGCTGCGTCGCGCGGCGGCCGCCGTCGACGTCCGAAAGCTGTGCCGGGTGATGTCGCGAATGATGTCCCAACGGACGTGATGGAGGATGTGTCATGAGCGCACCTGTCGGGCGTCGTGGTGGTGGGCGGGCCGGCCGCCAGAGCCAGCGGGCGGCGTCGGCGCCCGACCGGCTGCCGTTCATCACGCGCCGGCTCACGCCGGTCGAGCTCATTTCGGACGAGGGCCTCGAGATCCTCGAGCACAACGCCGACACGATCCTCGCCGAGGTCGGCGTCGAGGTCCGCGACCACCCGAGCGCCGTCAAGCTGTTCGCCGCGGCCGGCGCCGACATCGACGGCAGCCGGGTGCGGTTCCCGCGCGGCATGTGCCGCCAGATCGTGCAAGCCACGGCGCCGGCCGTGTACACCCAGCACGCTCGCAATCCGGAGAACAACGTGCAGATCGGTGGGGACGCGACCGTGTTCGCACCCAACTACGGCTCGCCGTTCGTGCACGACCTCGAGGGCGGCCGCCGTTACGCGACGCTCGCCGACTTCCAGAACTTCGTGAAGCTCACCTACATGTCGCCGCACCTTCACCACTCGGGCGGAACCGTGTGCGAGCCGGTCGATGTCCCGGTCAGCAAGCGCCACCTCGACATGGTGTACGCCCACATCCGCTACAGCGACAAGGGGTTCATGGGGTCGGTGACCGCCGGAGAGCGTGCGGCCGATTGCGTCGAGCTGGCGCGCATCGCGTTCGGCGGTGACCTGGAAGACCGCACGGTGATGACGAGCCTGATCAACGCCTCGTCGCCGTTGGTGTGGGACTCCTCGATGCTCGCCTCGGCCGAGGTCTACGCCCAGAACAACCAGGCGACGATCATCACGCCGTTCATCCTCGCCGGTGCGATGGCGCCGACCACATCGGCCGGCGTCGCCGCCCAGACGCTCGCCGAGGCACTCGCCGGGATGACGTTCGTGCAGCTCGTCCGGCCGGGCGCGCCGGTCGTGTTCGGCTCGTTCGCCAGCTCGATGTCGATGCAGAGCGGGGCACCGACGTTCGGCACGCCCGAGCCCGCACTCGTGCTGTACACCGTCGCCGCACTGGCCCGCCGGCTGGGCGTGCCGTTCCGGTCGGGCGGCTCGCTCACCGCGTCGAAGCTGCCCGACGCGCAGGCCGCGTACGAGAGCGCGGCGACGCTGATCCCGACGATGATGGCCGGTACGAACTTCGTGCTGCACGCCGCCGGCTGGCTCGAGGGCGGGTTGGCGATCGGCTACGAGAAGTTCGTGCTCGATGCTGATCAGCTGGGGATGATGGCGACGTTCGTGCAAGGGCTCGATCTGTCGGAGAATGGCCAGGCACTCGACGCGATCCGGGAGAACCCTCCCGGCCAGCACTACCTCGGCACCGCCCATACGCTCGCCAACTTCGAGTCGGCGTTCTACCGCTCGGACACCGCCGACAACTCGAGCTTCGAGCAGTGGCTCGAAGACGGTGGGCTCGACGCCGCACAGCGCGCCAGCCGGCTGTGGCGGTCGCGCCTCGACGCCTACGAGCCGCCACCGATCGACGCCGCGATCGACGCCGAACTGCTCGAGTTCATCGAGCGTCGCAAGGCCGAGCTGCCCGATACGTTCGCCTGAGAATGCAACCCGAAACGGAGACCCATCGATGTTCCTGCTGAGCCGACTGTTCGGTCTCGACCGGGCGCGTGGCCCGGCAACTGCCGAGGTCCGACGACTCGTCGCCGCGACGCGGTTCGAGCTGGTGCCGATGAAGGGCGTCGACGATGCGATCGGGGCGCTGCCCGAGTCGTCGACGGTGTCGGTGACGTGCTCGCCGGCCAAGGGCATCCCGGCCACGCTCGATCTGGCGACGCGCCTGCTCGACCTCGGCCATCACCCGATTCCGCACATCTCGGCCCGCATGGTCGAGGGTCCCGACGAGGTCTTCAAGCTGGCGGCATGGATCCGCGAGCACGGACTGCGCGACTTGTTCGTGGTCGGCGGCGACGCCGAGCACCCGCATGGCCCGTACGCCGACGGACTCACGTTCCTGCGCGAACTGCTGTCCCACGACCACGGGCTCGAGCGGATCGGCGTGCCGGCCTACCCCGACGGCCACCCGTACATCGACCGGTCCGTGCTGCACGACGCGCTGCACGCCAAGCAGGCGCTGATCACCGAAGCGGGGGTGGCCGCCGGTGCCTCGACGCAGATGTGCTTCGACGCCAGTCGCATCCGTGCGTGGTTGCAGGAGGAGCGTCCGCTCGGTCTGACGCTCCCGATCCACCTGGGGGTGCCGGGCGTCGTCGACCGAGCCCGGCTGATGCGGATGGGAGCTCGTCTGGGGGTGGGGACGTCGCTGCGGTACCTCAGCAAGAACCGGGCGTCGGTCGTGCGGATGCTCGCGCCGGGTGGCTACGACCCGACCGAGCTCGTGCGGGCGATGGCCCCCGACGCCGAGGCGCTCGGCATCGTCGGGCTGCACTCCTTCACGTTCAACAGCGTGGCCGACACCGCGAGGTGGCGAGCGACGCTGCTCCAAGATCGGTCATGACCTCGCGGCGCGCTGATGCGCTTGTAATTGGGGCGGGCGTGATCGGCGCGTCAGTCGCCTTCGAACTGGCGCGCAGCGGACGCTCGGTGATCGTGGTCGACAAGGGACCTGCTCCGGGCGCCGGCTCGACGAGCTCGTCGGCGTCGATCATCCGTTTCAGCTACTCCACCGCCGACGCCGTCCTGACCGCGTGGGAGTCGGCGGCGGTCTGGGAGGCATGGGAGGAGCATCTCGGTGCCGCCGATCCCGACGGGATGGCTCGCTTCGTGCGCACCGGGAACCTGATCTTCTGCACCGAGGGCTACGACGGGTCGGGGATCATGGCGCTGTGGGACGACATCGGGATTCCGTACGATCGCCTCGACGCGGACGCGATCCGCGATCGCTTCCCCCGGCTGGACCCTGGGCGCTACTGGCCCCCCAAGCGCATCGACGACCCTGCGTTCGCCGACGACGCGACCGGTGAGCTCACCGCGTTCTACAACCCGGACAGCGGGTTCATCGACGACCCGATGCTGGCCGCCCACAACCTTGCGTACGCCGCACGCCAACACGGCGCGACGTTCCGGTTCCACGAGACGGTGGTGAGTGTCGATCAGCGCGACGGTCACGTACGCGGTGTGACGCTCGCCGGCGGCGACGTCGTCGAAGCACCTGTGGTCGTCAACGTCGGTGGCCCTCACGCGAGTGTCATCAACCGGATGGCGGGCGTGACCGGCGACATGCGCATCGGCCACCGTCCGCTGCGCAACGAGATGTTCGCCGTACCCGCACCGTCGGGCTTCGCGCTCGACGATGGCGCCACGATCGTCGCCGACCTCGACATCGGCCAGTACTTCCGCCCCCAGATCGGCGGCACGTTGCTCGTCGGCGGGACGGAGCCGGAGTGCGACGAGTTGGAGTGGATCGACGATCCCGACGACTTTCGAGACCAGCCGACGGTCGAGGTCTGGGAGACGTCGATGCTCCGTCTCGCGAGGCGGATGCCCGAGTTCGGCGTGCCGAGCCGACCCGTCGGGCTGGCCGCCCTGTACGACGCGTCCGACGACTGGGTGCCGATCTACGACAAGTCGAGCCTCGCCGGCTTCTACATGGCGTGCGGCACGAGCGGCAACCAGTTCAAGAACGCCCCGCTCGCCGGCCAGTTCATCCGGGCGATCGTCGATGCCGCCGATCGCGGGATCGATCACGACGCCGAGCCGGTGCAGTTCGTCGGAAGACGTACCGGGCGGCCGATCAACGTCGGCGCGTTCTCACGGCGACGCGACCCGGCCGCCACGTCTGGCACCGTGATGGGCTGAGTGCGTCGATGGGTGTGCGACGGATGACGGCTGCGGTGGTGGTCGAGAGTGGCGACGAGCTCGGCGAGTGCCCGGTCTGGGATCCAGTCCGATCCGAGTTGCTGTGGACCGACATCCACGGTCGTCGCCTGCACCGTCTGACCGCCTACGGGGTGGCGACCGAGTTGGCGCTCGACGACCGACTGTGCAGCTTCGCCGTCGCCGGCGGAGGCGATCTTCTGGCGGCGTTCACGAAACGGGTCGCGCGTCTCGACCGCGATACCGGCGCCGTGCGCGAGCTGCACGGCGTCGAGATCGAGCTCGCCGCGACCCGGTGCAACGACGGCCGGCCGGATCGCCACGGCGGGTTCGTGTTCGGCACGATGGACGAACAGCACGACCCGCACCAGCCGCTCGGGTCGTTCTACCACTGGGACGTGGATCGCGGTCCGATCGTGATCCACTCCGGTGTCGCGATCGCCAACGGGCTGTGCTTCTCGCCCGACGGTCTGACGATCCACTACGCCGACTCGCCGCTCGCCACGATCTGGCAGGCGCGGTACGAACCGGAGTCCGGGCAGGTGCACGACGCGCGCGTGCTGGTCGGCCCCGACCCCGAGATCCCCGGCGACACCGGCTCGCCGGACGGATCGGCGGTCGACGAGAGCGGTTGCATCTGGAACGCACGCTGGGGTGCGTGGGGCGTCGCCCGCTTCACACCCGATGGCGTCCTCGACACGATCGTCGACGTGCCGGTGCCGCAGCCGAGCGCGGTCACGTTCGGCGGCGACGATCTCGACACGCTCTACATCACGACCGCCCGCGAGCACATGTCGCCGAGCGACGCGCGCTACGAGCTGTCCGGCGCGTTGTTCGCCGTGACGCCTGGCGTCACCGGCATCGCCGACACCCCCGTTCGGCTCTGACCGCTCGAACTCGTGAAGTTTCGGCGCTCTGACGGCGCCGAAACTTCACGAGATCGCTGGGGGGTGGCGGGTCCGGATCCTCGGGGTTGACCCTCCCCGTGCAGGAGGGTCCATGCTGAGGTCGTGGACGCACTGCTGACGATCGGCGAGTTCTCGAAGATGACGTACCTGAGTGTGAAGGCGCTGCGGCACTACCACGACGTGGGGCTGCTCGAGCCGGTCGACATCGACTCGGCGACCGGCTACCGGCGCTACTCGACCGCACAGGTGTCGACCGCCCAGGCGATCCGGCGCTTCCGCGAGCTCGACATGCCGCTCGAACAGGTGAGGGCGGTCCTCGACGCACCCGACGTCACGAGCCGCAACGAGGCCATCCTCACTCACTTGCGGCACATGCAGCAGCAACTGGAGCGCACCCAGACGACGGTCGCTTCGCTGCAAGCGTTGCTGGAGGACGTCCATCGCACGTCGACGGTGACTCGGCGAGCCATCGGGCCGACGTCGACCATTGCGATCACCGGGACCGTCGCGTTCGACGACAGCGGCGACTGGTGTGGCGCGACGTTCGACGAGCTCCACCGCGAGCTCGCCTCCGCCGGTGTCGCAGCAGACGGCCCGGACGGCGCGCTCTACTTCAGCGACTTCTTCGAGCTCGGCCTCGGCAAGGTCATCGCCTTCGTGCCGGTCGCCGGCGACCCGGCTCCGGCCGGTCGGACCGAGCGGCTCGACCTGCCGGCCGTCGATGTCGCCGTGCTGGTCCACGAGGGCGCGTTCGCCGACCTCGACCGCACGTACGGCGCGCTCGGAACGCATGTCGCATTGCAGCGCATCGGCCTCGACGGTCCGATCCGCGAGCACTACCTCGTCACGGGAGACGACATCGATCCCGCCGATCATCGCACCGAGGTCTGCTGGCCGATCACCGGAAACCCAACCGCCTAGATCCGAAGAACCAAGACCCGACGACTGGAGCAACCCCCGATGAGCGTGACACTGAACCACATCACATTCGACTGCGCCGACGCCGCACGAGTCGCCGGCTTCTGGTCGAGCGTGCTCGACGAGGACGTCGATCCCGGGGCGAGCCCGGACTTCGCGACGATCACGAGCCGCACGTCGGCATCGTGGATGTTCATCAAGGTGCCCGAACCGAAGTCGGTGAAGAACCGGGTCCACATCGACCTCGCAACCGCCGACCTCGATGCCGAGCTCGAGCGCCTGGCCGGTCTCGGCGCTGCGCACATCGCCGATCTCGACGAGGGTGGCACGCGTTGGACCACCCTGGCCGATCCCGAGGGCAACGAGTTCGATGTCGTCCAGATGGGCGGTTGACGACGTCGACGCCGGCCTTGTTCCGCGAGGTCGAGCGTGTGCGTGCGGGCACGACAGACTCGTCAGGTGGATCGTGTTCACGACCGATGCGATGCGTGCGGATTCGACGGTGCCGGGTACACCGATGCCGCATTGCTCGATGGCCTGCGGTCACTCGGCGACCGCTGGCGTCGGCTACTCGCCGCTGCCGCCAGCCGGTTGCGTTCGCGACCCGAACCCGACACGTGGTCGGCTCTGGAGTATGCAGCGCACAGCCGCGACATCACCGCTCTGCACGTGTACGGCGTCGAGCAGGCGCTGACCGGCGACGAACCGCCTTCCCGCCGATCGGTGACGATCTGGTCGATTCTGCCGCGTCGTCGTACCACGACGAGGCCCCCGAAGCCGTGCTCGACGTGCTCGCGGCGACGGCTGGCCGTCTCGCCCAACTCGCCGATGAGGCCGGTGTCGGCGCCTGGTCTCGCGGCCTCACCGTCGGAGACACACGGAGCGACGTGCGTTTTCTACTCGAGCATGCCCTGCACGATTCGCTGCACCATCTCGACGACGTGGAGCGAGGTCTCGCCGTGCTCGTACTCCCCGAGCACGACATCGGCAGCGCGCGACACGACGACGAGGCGTGACGTCAGGTGGCACCGATCGACGAGGTCGGGAGGCCGTGCGCGGTTGGCAGTGGTGCGTACTCGTCGACGTAGTCCTGCCGGCAGAGCCGCCGGATCTCACTCATGACCTGGTCGGTGATCTCGCGTCGGGCACGGTTCGTGCTCTTCGTGAACCCGGCGTCGGCGGCGTGGATCGGCGGTCCGACGCTGATCGTGGCGTGCCGGAACGGACGCACCAACCGGGCACCCGTCGGCAGGATCTGGTCGGTGCCGATGATGCCGACCGGCACGAGCGGGGCACCTGTCGTGAGTGCGAGGTGAGCGGCACCGGAGTGCCCGCGGTGCAACAGCCCGTCGCGTGATCTGGTCCCTTCTGGAAACATCCCGACGACTTCACCGCGCTCGAGGATCTCGCCCACCTGGGCGAACGCTCGGACGAGATCGGCCGGATTCTCACGCCGGATCGGAATCATCCCCGACCCGCAGAACAGCCACTTCGTCAACCGGTGGTCGGTGTACTCGGCCTTTCCGAGCACCGACACCGGGCGCGGGAGGGCGAACATCAACAGCGGGGAGTCGAAGAACGAAAGGTGGTTGGCCACCACGATCGCCGGTCCTTCGGTCGGCAGGTTCTCGGGGTTCTGGACGTCGAGGCGAACCAGACCGCGCCGCGCGGGCGCGGTCAGCAGGCGCGCGACTTCGTACGCGCTGCCGTGACTGCGCCAATCGTGCACCATCGGCGCCACCCATCGTCGGACGATGTCGACCACATCACGACCTTGACTCGTATGCCCGCTCTCCCCAAGGGTCCAAGGTCCCGACCCCCCGTGATCTCATGAAGTTTCGGCGCTCTCACGGCGCCGAAACTTCACGAGATCGGGGTGGGGGACGTGCTCAGCCGAAGTCGTCGTAGACCTGGGTGAGACGGATGCTGTTGCCCGACGGGTCGCGAAAGCCGGCGTCGATGCCGTACGGCCGGGCCTCGGGCGTCTCGACGAACTCGACACCCCGGGCGCTCAGCGCTTCGTACGCCTTCTGGCAGTCGTCGGTCGCGAGGAACAGCGCGCCTGCGAAGCCTTTCGCCATGAGCTCTCGGATCTGCGCCGCGCTCTCGTCGTCGATCACCGGCGGTCCGGGAACGGCCATCAGCACGATCGAGACGTCCGGCTGGTCGGGAGGGCCGACGGTCAGCCAACGGAAGTCGCCCATCTCGGGCAGCGTCACGTCGGAGCGGACCTCCATGCCGACCTTGTCGGTGAAGAAGGCCAGCGCTTCGTCCTGGTCGTGCACCCACAACTGGGTGGTGGCGATGCGGATCATGATTCTCTCCTGTGATTCGAGCGAGACGGGGTTCTCGCTTCGTGGTCGAACCTATTGATCAGCGGGACGGGTGTCTTCTCGAATCGTGCGGTATCGCGGTCGCCCGTAGACGCGCGTCACGCACATCGGGACGACGGCCATCGCCGCGGCCGGTTTGAACGTGGCCCGGTAGGCGGTCGGCGTCTGGCCGAAGTGGGCGCGGAAGCTCGTCGTGAACGTCGCCTGGCTCTGCGTGCCGACCGCCAGGCAGATGCGCGCGACCGACCAGTCCGTCGTGCGCAGCAGCACCGCCGCCCGCTCCAACCGCCGGGTGAGAAGGTACTGGTACGGCGACTCACCGAAGGCACGGTGGTACTCCCGGCTGAAATGGGCGGATGACAGCTGGGCGGCGCGCGCCATGTCTGCGACCGTGATGGGCTCGGCGTACCGGCGGTCGGCGAGATCTCGGGCCCGGAGCAGGTGACGAGCGGGAGGGACGGACGACACGACATCAGTGTTGCCGACCTCAACGCGCCGGAAGCGCGCCGACGAGATCGGTGAACAAGCGTGCGGGTCAGACCAGATCGCCGCCGGCCCACCACCGCTCGAAGCGCGGTTTGTTGGCCGACGTGACCGGTTCGACCAGGAAACCGGTCGGCGAGCGCACGTAGGCGAGACGGCCGTACCCCTCCTCGGGGGAGTTGGCCGCGAGCTCGAGCGTCCAACCGGCGTCGATCATGCGCTGGACGTCGCCGCCGGGGTCGTCGGACCACACGCCGAAGTGGTGGGCGCCGGGGAAGTCGTCGGCATCCCAGATCGAGCCCGGCTCGCCTTGCAGCAGCTCGAGGTGCACCGGACCCTCCGCCGAGTAGGTGAGGATGACGTGCTTGGTGACCTGGCCCTCGTCGGGGAGCCACACCGACATCTGGCGGTCCTGCACCGATGCCCACGTCACACCCATCGCCGGGCCGATCTCGGCCATCGCCTTGTCGATGTCGGGCACCCTGATCCCGACGTGGAAGAACTGCGAGAAGTCGAAGAGCGGTTCGGGCACGCGCCGACCATAGGCGAGCCCTCCTCGGCGGTTCGATCTGGCCGGCGCCGCGCGCCTCAGCGCGCCGCGCCGCCGACCACGTCGCCGAGCGCGGAACGCACGGACCGATCGAGCTTGTCGACGATCTCCTCGAGCTCGTCGTCGGTCGCGTTGAACGGTGGGGCGATGATCACCGTGTCGCCGTCGACTCCGTCGACGTTGCCACCGGACGGGTAACAGATGAGTCCGTTGTCGAGTGCATGACGACGGACCAACAGGTGGAGGCCAACTGCCGCCGGGAACGGCTGCTTCGTCGCTGGATCGGCGACGAGCTCGAGACCGACGAAGAAACCGCGGCCGCGGACGTCGCCGACGCGTTCGACGTCTGCGAAGCGTTCCTCGATCGACTTCATCAGGCGCGGCCCGTCGGCACACACCCGCTCGACGAGCCGATCACGCTCGACGATGCGCTGAACGGCGAGACCGGCTGCGCAGGCGAGCGTGTGACCGGTGAACGTGTGTCCCGTCAGCGGACCACCTGCGCCGTCGAGCACGGCTGCCACCTTGTCGTGGTAGATCGTCGCACCGAGCGGCACGTAGCCGCCACCGAGACCCTTGGCGACCGCCATCACGTCGGGCGTGACGCCATCGTGCTCGAGCGCTCTCCAGGTGCCGCATCGTCCCGTGCCGCACATCACCTCGTCGGCGATCATCAGCACGCCGTGGCGGTCGCAGATGTCACGAACCATCCGCGCGTAGCCGGGTGGGGCAGGTACCGCCCCACCGGCGGCGCCGACCACCGGTTCGAACACGAAGCCGGCCACGTTCTCGTCGCCCAGGCGCACGATCTCGCGTTCCAGCTCGTCGGCGCAGGCGGCCGCGACATCCTCGGCAGCCACGCCGAGTGGTGGGCGGTAGGGGTTGACCGCCGACAGGTGCGACGCGGGCACGAGTGCGCCCTCGTACGGCGCGCGCCGTTCCTTGAAGTGCGACACGGACAGCGCGCCGAGTGTGTTGCCGTGCCACGAGCGCTCGCGGGCGATGAAGCGCTGGCGTGTCGGCGCACCGGCGGCGTAGTGGTAGTGGAGGGCGACCTTCAGCGCCGATTCGACGGCCTCGGAACCCCCGGTGGTGAAGATCATCTTGCTGAACCCGGGACCGCTACGGCGGGCGACGAGCTCGGTCAGCTCGTCCATCGGATCGCTGGCGAAGTTGTAGCGGTACGCGTGCGCGACGGCGTCGAGCTGGCGCTTGATCGCGTCGTTGACCTCGGGATGGGCGTGGCCGAGGCAGTACACGGCCGGACCGCCGGAGCCGTCGATGTACTCCTTGCCCGTCACGTCGTACAACCGGCTCCCGCGCCCGTAGGCGATCCTCGGCAGCACCACCGGCTGGCCATCGGTCGCGCGCCACATGGTCAGGCCCTGATGCGCTCGTTGGTCGGGTCGTACAGCGGCGTCGACGACGCCCGGGCCGGATACTCGCGGCCGTTGATCTCGACCGTCCACTCGCCTTCGTCGAGATACGACCGTGTGACCGGTTCGCCGGCCTCGATCATCGCCAGCCCGACCGCGCCACGCAGCGTGTGACCGTAGGACGCAGCACGGACGTATCCCACGGCCCGCCCGTCGCGGCGGACGACCTCGGCGTGGAACATGAGTGGATCGGGGTCGGTGACGAGGACCTGCACGACACGCCGCGTCGGTGGACCGGCCGCGCGGGCGGCGGCGACCGCGTCGCGGCCGATGAAGCCGCCCGGCTTGCCGATCGCCACGGCAAAACCGAGCCCGGCCTCGAGCACGGTGTCGGTGTTGTCGATGTCGTGGCCGTAGTCGCGGTAGCCCTTCTCCATCCGCAGGCTGGCGAGTGCCTTCAGGCCGGCCGGCCGCAGCCCGTACTGCTCGCCCGCTTCGGTGAGGCGGTCGTATACGTGAGCCGCCTGCTCGGCCGGGATGTAGAGCTCATAGCCGAGCTCGCCGAGATAGGTGATGCGCACGCACAACACGCGGGCGAACCCGACGTCGATCTCTCTCGCATCGCGGAACTGGAACGCCTCGTTCGACATGTCGCTCGACGTCACGGCTTGCAGCAGCTCGCGCGAACGCGGTCCCTGCACGTTGAGCTGCGCGTAGCCCGACGTCATGTCGGTGACGGACGCATGCATGTCGTCGGTGAGGTGACGGCGCATCCACGTCTCGGCGTGCCGGTGCGCGGTGTCCGACGCCACCACCCAGAACCGGTCGTCGTCGAGCTTGGTGACGGTGA
>DASUEW010000354.1:0-4856 GCA_036274875.1 Ilumatobacteraceae bacterium | reverse complement strand
CCCGGTCAACGACCCGCGCTATCGACTCCTGCCGTCCGACGTGCTTCCAGCCAGCGAGTGCCTGCGCGACGTCGTCGCACGAGTGCTTCCGTACTGGTACGACGTGGTCGCGCCACAGCTGCTCGCCGGATGGGATGTGCTGATCACGGCACACGGCAACTCGTTGCGAGCCCTACTCAAGCATCTCGAGCACGTATCGGACGCGGACATCTCGGATGTCAACATCCCCACTGGTGCCCCCCGTCAATACGTGTTCGACGACCACCTCGGCGTGAAGTCGGCGGAGTACCTCGGCGACGCCGCCGCCGTCGCGGAAGCTGCCGCGGCCGTCGCCCGCCAAGCCGGCACCTGACAGGCGACCGACCGACTGGACCGACCGAGCACCGAGAGTGCGGATGGCTCCGCCCTCGGGTCCCTAAGGGGCGTCGATACCCAGTCCCTCACGAATCGTCTCACCGACCCCCACCACCCAACACCAGTCCCTCACGAATCGTCTCACCGACCCCCACCACCCAAACGCCAACCGTCACGAATCGTCTCACCGGTGACTGAGTGACGGTGTCGGCGTGAGACGAATCGGTACGGCTCGCGGGAGGTCGTATGCGTCCGGTGAGACGATTCGTGACGGTGCCGTGTAACGAGCCAGAGGGTCCCGGCGCGCGTGACGCCGGTCGAGAATGCGTCGTCGAGACGTCCATCGGTCCCCGAGCAGACGAACGCGCGCGCCGTCAATGGGCTCGACCGGAGTGGAGGCGTCGGAGATTCACGACTGATCCCGCAGCGCTATCACACCCCCTTCGTATCGTTCGCGGCATGGTTGGACGACGCTCAGGACGTACACCACGGACGCACGAGCCGGACCGGATCGTGGGGCTCTGGTGGTGCCCGGTCTGCGGACGCTCCGCGCACCGATACGCACGGCCGGGGCGGCCACGGGTCTATTGCTCGAACGCGTGCCGGCAGCGCGCATACCGTGCCCGCCGCGACGTCCGACAGGACGCACACAGCGAACACATGCCGTCGATCGCGCCGTGGCGGCGGGCGACCAGCCGCGAACGGTCACACGCGGTGCGCGAGCCCGACTTCCTCGTCGGCGGACAGCGTGACAGCTTCGGACGAGCTGTCACGCTCTGCGGTGTGTTCGCCAGACCAGCGCGTCCGAGGGTACGCGGCCACGTGCGGTTCGTGTCGGATGTTCCCTGGTCATGTCGATCGTGCACGCTGCTCGGCGGCCTCAATCCGACACCACCCTGAGCGGCTATGGTGCGCCGCATGGCCAGCAAGAAGGCGTACATCGAACACCTCGCCAACGTCCCGCTCTTCAGCTCGTGCTCCCGTAAGGAACTCGAGCGAATCGCCAAGGCGAGCGACGAGATCACCATGACTGCCGGATCAGTCGTCGTCGATCAGGGTCAGACAGGACGCGAAGCATTCGTCGTCCTGTCGGGCGATGTGACGGTGAAGCGAGCCGGCCGCAAGATCACGACGCTCGGGCCGGGTGGCGTCGTCGGAGAGCTCTCGCTCCTCGACCACGGCCCGCGCACGGCCACCGCGATCTGCGATACCGACTGCGAGCTGCTGGTCATCGATCAGCGCCACTTCCGGGCGATCCTCGAGGACGTGCCGGTCATGGCGATCAAGCTGCTAAGCGTCTTGTCGGGCCGCATCCGAGATCTCGACCGCCAGTACTACGGCTGATCGACGGCAGGCCCGTTGACGCTCCCGGCCGATTGGCCCGAGCAGCGCGAGAGCTGCACCAAATCGCGACGCTGCGACCACGTTCTCCGCGACGGCATGCTTCGTCTGGGAGCCTGCGTGGACGTGAGCAACGGCCAGGCCGTCAACTAGCGTCACGACCGCGATGAGCACGCACACGGCACCGAACGGCAGCGAGCCCGGCGAAACCGCCGTCACTGCGAGGGCCAAACGCTTCAAACCACACCAGCTGGCGATCGGACTCGGACTCGGCATCGCCGTGTTCACGGCGGCGTCGGGCGTCATCCCCCAGATCACCGGCTGGCACAACGAGAACGACATCCACCGTGTGGTGTTCGTCAACGTCCCGGGTCCGCTCCAGGTGTTGTTCTACACGCTGATCCCCGTGTTGTTGGCCTGGGGTGCATTCCGGTTCGCCGATCGCATGAAGAACTGGGAACGCGGTGGTCCGGCCTCCACGCGCCGCACGACCGTGAAAAACGCCAAACGTCGCCTCGGCGACTTCCGCGCCGGTGTGTACATGCGCACCCTGCTGCGTGACTCAGCTGCCGGTGCGATGCACTCGATGATCTACTTCGGGTTCCTGGTCCTGCTCGGCGTCACGACCGTTCTCGAGGTCGACCATCAACTCCCCGAGGACCTCAAGTTCCTCCACGGCCGCACGTACCAGGCCTACTCGTTAGTCGGGGATGCCGCCGGCGTCGTGTTCGTCGGCGGCATCCTGTGGGCGATCGTGCGCCGCTACGTGCAACGGCCGTACCGGATCCGCATCAAGACCAAGCCCGAGCACGCGTGGATCCTCGGCACATTCCTCGCCATCGGACTCACCGGCTTCGGCGCCGAGATGTTCCGCATCGCACTCCAAGGGAGCCCGGACTACGAGGAGTGGAGCTTCATCGGCCACCCGCTCAGCCAACTCGTCGATGGCGCGTCCGCCGACACCTTGCAGGACTGGCATCGGGTTTGGTGGGCCGGCCACGTTGTCTCGTTCATCGCCTTCCTCGTAATCCTGCCGACGACGATGTTGCGTCACATGTTCACGTCGCCCCTCAACATGTACTTGCGCGACCACGACCGGCCGAAGGGCGCGATGAAGCCGATGCCGAACCTGATGGAGACCGAACTCGAATCGTTCGGTGCTTCCGTCGTCGAGGACTTCACGTGGAAGCAACTGCTCGACACCGACGCCTGCACGATGTGCGGGCGGTGCACCAGCGTGTGCCCGGCGCACGCCACCGGCAAACCGCTCGACCCGCGCGAGATCGTGCTGAAAGTCGGCGAGGTGATGGCGGCTACCGGCAGCCCCGTCGTGACCCCGCCGCTCGGCACCGATCGAGACATCACCATCGGCGCCAACTCGGTGTTCGAACGAATCACCGCCGACGAGATCTGGGCGTGCACGAGCTGCAAGGCGTGCGACGAGATCTGTCCCGTCAACATCGAGATCCTCGACAAGATCCTCGACATGCGCCGCTACCTCTCGCTGATGGAGTCGAACTTCCCGGCCGAGCTCGGTACGGCTTTTCGTGCGATGGAGAACCAGTCGAACCCATGGGCGCTCAACCAGGCCGAGCGCGGCGACTGGGCCAAGGACCTCGCCAATGTGAAGGTCGTCGATCCGGGCGAGCCGCTGCAGACCGAGTACCTCTACTGGGTCGGCTGCGCCGGCAGCTTCGACGACAAGAACAAGAAGGTCACCCGGGCCATGGCGAAGCTGCTGTCGCGATCCGGTATCGACGTGGCGATCCTCGGTCCGAGCGAGATGTGCACCGGCGATCCGGCGCGACGATCCGGCAACGAGTACCTCTTCCAGATGCTCGCGATGCCCAACATCGAGATGCTCAACGCGATGGGCGTGAAGAAGATCATCACGCAGTGCCCGCATTGCTTCAACACGCTGCTCAACGAGTACCCGCAGTTCGGCGGGGACTTCGAGGTCGTCCATCACACCCAACTCCTCGAACAGCTCATCGCCGGCGGCAGGCTCGACATCAGCCAGGCGACGCTCGAGGAGCGCCTGACCTATCACGACTCGTGCTACCTCGGGCGCCACAACGATGTGTACCTCGCGCCCCGCAAGGTCGTCGGTTCGATCAAGGGGATCGAGGTCATAGAGATGCAGCGCAACGGCACCAAGGGAATGTGCTGCGGTGCGGGTGGGGCGCGGATGTGGATGGAGGAGTCGATCGGTACCAAGGTCAACGACGAGCGCGCCCGCGAGGCGCTGTCGACAGGTGCGACGAGAGTCGCCACCGCGTGCCCGTTCTGCTTCATCATGCTCGACGACGGGGTGAAAGCCGCAGGGGTCGACGAGGACCAGGTGAAGGTCGCTGACCTTGCGATCCATCTGCTCGACGCGATCTAGGAAGGCGAGCGTCGACTCGACATGCCGCCGGCTCCGCTGCACGCCGAGGATCCGGCACCTGCCGCCGGGTCGTGAGCGCGGATCTCAGCGGAAGTTCTCGAAGTAGCGGCTCGGCGTCGGGCCGCGCTGGCCCTGGTATTTCGAGCCCGTCGCGCCCTTGCCGTACGGGAGGTCGGCGGGCGTGGTCATGTGCATGAAGCTCACCTGGCCGATCTTCATCCCCGGATAGAGCGTGATCGGAAGGCTGGCGACGTTCGCGAGCTCGAGCGTGACGTGGCCATCGAAGCCGGCGTCGATGAAGCCCGCCGTGCTGTGGATCAGCAGGCCCAGACGGCCGAGCGAGCTCTTGCCCTCGATGCGCGCCACGAGATCGTCGGGCACCGCGATCCGCTCGAGCGTCGAGCCGAGCACGAACTCGCCGGGGTGCAGCATGAACGGTTGGGAGCCGTCGGCGGGGGTCTCGATCAGCTCGGTGAGCTCGGTGAGATCCTCCTTCACGTCGATCACGCCACGCGTGTGGTTGCGGAACACGCGGAAGAGGTTCGAGATCCGGACGTCGATCGAGGACGGCTGGATGAGGGTGTCGTCGAGCGGGTCGATGACGATGCGCCCGGCGGCGATCTGCTCGCGGAGGGTTCGATCGGAGAGGATCACGAACTCGCACGCTAGTGATCCATCGCCCTGGCTACCGTCGGCGGGATGTACCGGACACCTGCCTTCACCGAGGACGACGTCACCGTGCTGGTCGCGCTGGCGCGGTCGGCCGGGTTCGGGC
>DASUEW010000353.1:0-3483 GCA_036274875.1 Ilumatobacteraceae bacterium | reverse complement strand
GCGCGCGCGCCGTGCGCAGACGGGTGGACGACCGTCAGGACGACCGCCAACGACAACAACGACACCAGCGGCAACAGCCATTGGTACACGTAGCCCTCGGTGATGGCGGCCACGCCGAAGATGCACACGAGCATCCCGATCGCCACGCCGCACGCCAGATCGAGCCGGCGCCCGGAGACATGGTGGGCCGCGACCGGCGTCCGCCACGGCCGCCAGACGAACGCGCCCGCCGCTCCGAGCAGGAGGCCGGTCGACCTGGTGATCGTCGACAGGTACATGAAGTTCGTGCGGTCGGAGCCCTCGAACACCCCGGGAGGGCCGCCGAGCAACGATGAGTCACCGGCGTGCAACCAGAACGTGAAGGCCATGATCGCGACCGCGATGCCGACCAGCCAGCCCGCACTTTGCGTCGGGGTGAGGCGCTTGCGCGCCAGCAGCACGAACGCGAACGGCCAGAGCAGATACCACTGCTCCTCGACCGCAAGGCTCCACAGGTGTCGCAGCGGCGACGGGTCGCCGGCCGCGAAGTACGGCACACCACCGATGACCTGGCCCCAGTTCGCAACATAGAAGATCGACCACGGCAGATCGCGTCGCATCTGCGACAGCTGTTCGTCGGTACCGAACAAGGCCGTCCACGTCGCCACGGTGACGAGCACTGCACCGAGCGCCGGGAGCAGCCGGCGCGCCCGGCGATACCAGAACTGGCGCAGCGCGATCCGGCCGGAACGCTCGCGCTCTTCGATCAACAGCGACGTGATCAGGAAGCCGGAGACCACGAAGAACACCTCGACGCCGAAGAAGCCGCCGTGCATCCAGCCGAACCCGGCGTGGTAACAGATGACCGCGATCACCGAGATCGCGCGAAGGCCGTCGAGACCTGGCTGATAGCCCATCGACGGCGTCGACGGCCGTGAAGCCCGGCGTGGCCTCGATCTGGCCACCCGCTCCAACCCGTCGAGGCGCCGTAACGCTGGTGTGTCGACGGTCGCAGTCATCGCGCTCCGCCGTGACCCGAAGGTCCGGACTCGGCTGGGCCTCCGGTCAACACGAGCGCCAAGCCTACGAGAACGACCGACGACTCCGATGTCATGCGAACCCGTGCCGCCGACCCGAGGTCAGGACCAAACCCGTCGTCCAGAGGTGAACGCCCGGTTCGGCGGCGGCGGCGGAGCCGCTTCGCCGCCGGTCACATCAGCGTCTGACAGTTGTGCCGGACTGCGTGGTCTCGACGGTCCAACCGTCGGCCTTCAGCTCGGCGCGGAGGGCATCGGCGACTTCGAAATCCCTTGCCGCCCTGGCGGCGTCGAGCGCGGCGGCCTTGGCGATGACATCCGGCGGGACGTCGGCGGTGGACCGGAGCTCCAGCCCGAACGCGGTCGCGATCTCGTGGGCCGCGGCGACGAGCGCCGGAGCGGCATCGTCGCCGGCGTCGAGCGCGGCGTTCGCCCGCCGAACCGTGTCGAACAGCAGCGCGGTCGCCGTCGGCGTATCGAGGTCGTCGTCCATCGCGGCGCGGAACGCGTCGAGCACGTCGGGATCCGGCGCCGCGGCGGGCACGCCGATCGTGCGGGCGGCGAAGGAGTCGAGGCCGGCCAGGGAGTTGACCGCGGCGTCGATCGTGTCGCCGGTGATCGTGATCTGGCTGCGGTAGTGCGCCTGCAGCAGCACCATCCGGTAGGCGCGGGGATCGTACTGGTCGATGAGGTCGAGCAGGTTCGACACGTTGCCGAGGCTCTTCGACATCTTCTCGCCCTCGGCGTCGACGATGAAACCGTGGTGCATCCAGTGGTTGGCGAAGCGCTTGCCGAGCGCGACCGCCTGGGCGCGCTCGTTCTCGTGGTGCGGGAAGCGCAGGTCCTGGCCACCACAGTGCAGGTCGAACCCCTCACCGAGCAGCTTGAGGCTCATCACCACGCACTCGCTGTGCCAGCCCGGGCGCCCCTCCCCCCACGGCGACGGCCACGCCGGCTCGCCCGGCTTCGACAACTTCCAGAGCGCGAAGTCGGCGGGGTGGCGCTTCTGGTCGGCTCCGTAGACCTCGCGCTCGCCACCACCCGCGAGCATGTCGTCGATCGATTGGTGCGCCAGGAGCCCGTAGTCCTCGACCGTCGCCACGGAGAGGTACACCCCGTCGTCAGTGATGTACCCGCGCCCGATCTCGACGAGCTGGCCGATCATCTCGACCATCTCGTCGACATAGTCGGTTGCGTGGGGGATGTCGGTCGGCCGCTCGAAGCTGATGGCGTCCATCGCCTTCCACCACACCGCTTCGCACTTGGTCGCGATTTCCTGCCAGGGCCGGTTCTCGCGGATCGCGCGGTTGATGATCTGGTCGTCGATGTCGGTCACGTTCGAGACCAGCCGCACGTCGAGGCCGGTCCACTCGAGGTACCGGCGCAGGATGTCGTAGGCGAGCGTCGCCCGCCCGTGCCCGATGTGCGGCGGCCCGTACACGGTGGGCCCGCAGAGGTAGATCGACACCTTGCCGGGGTCTCGGAGCGCGAGCTCACGCACCTCACGTGTGGCGGTGTCGTAGAGGCGCAGCACGAGCGTCAACACTAGGGGCGGCGCCCGCCGCGGACCGCCGCGTATTCGCCGCACGGCAGGCCTGGCAGCGGTCCCCGGCCGACGAGCCACAACAGCCAGGGACTCGCGCGGCGCGATCCCGTAGCCTGGGCTGCCGTGGCGAACATCCCCGACAAGCCGACGCTGGACGGCATCGAGGCGCGCTGGGCAGCGAGGTGGCAGGCCGACGACACCTACCGCTTCGACGCGTCGGCACCACGTGACCAGGTGTTCGCCATCGACACGCCGCCGCCGACAGTGAGCGGGTCGCTGCACATGGGCCACATGTTCAGCTACACCCACACCGACATCGTCGCCCGCTTCCAGAGGATGAGCGGCAAGGCCGTGTTCTACCCGATCGGCTGGGACGACAACGGCCTTCCGACCGAGCGCCGGGTGCAGAACTACTACGGCGTGCGATGCGACCCGGTGCAGCAGTACATCGAAGGCTTCGAGCCGCCGTTCCGGGGCGACGTCGCGAAGGATCACCGGCCAGTGCCGATCTCGCGCCCCAACTTCATCGAGCTCTGCGACGAACTGGTCGAGATCGACGAGCAGATCTTCGAAGCCGTGCTCCGACGGCTCGGGCTGTCGTACGACTGGTCGTACCTGTACGCGACGATCGACGAGCGGTCACGACGGGCCAGCCAGCGCGCGTTCCTCCGCAACCTGCACCGCGGCGAGGCCTACCTCCAGGAGGCGCCGACGCTGTGGGACATCGACGACCGCACGGCCGTCGCCCAGGCCGAGATGGAGGACCGCGAGCGCCACAGCGCGTACCACAAGCTCAAGTTCCACCGCAGTGACGGCGCGGGTGACATCGAGATCGACACGACCCGACCCGAGTTGGTGGCGGCGTGCGTGGCGCTCGTCGCCCACCCCGACGACGAGCGGTACCAGCCGTTGTTCGGGTCG
>DASUEW010000352.1:0-4370 GCA_036274875.1 Ilumatobacteraceae bacterium | reverse complement strand
CTGCCGAATCGCACCGCTGTGCTCGAGCATCTGAGCGACGCCTTGCGCCGACGCGAACGCTCAGGCGATGTGCTCGCGGTGCTGTTCGTCGATCTGGACGGCTTCAAGGTCATCAACGACGCCTTCGGACACGTCAAAGGCGATGACGTACTGCGCGAGATGGGCCAACGATTCCGTGCCGTCGCCCGCGCTGGCGAGATGGTGGCCCGCCTGGGCGGCGACGAGTTCGTCGCCATCGTCGAAAGTGCCGGCGATCCCACTCGCGCCCTGACCCTGGGAAGGCGGCTGATCGAGGCCGCCGAACGACCCATCACGGACGACGACACCGAGGTCACACTCTCCGCCAGCGTGGGCGTCGCCGTCTCCAACACCGACTCGACCCCGATGGGCCTGCTCGGCGAGGCCGACCAAGCGGTGTACCAGGCGAAGCGAGAAGGCAAGGCCCGCGTGCGGCTCTACGACACCGAACTGCACGCCGTCATGGCCGATCGGGCTGCACTCGAACGCGACCTGCGCCGCGCCATCGTCGCCGACGAGCTCGACATCTATCTGCAGCCGGTGGTCGACGCCGACGGCGGCCGTCTCCGGAGCGCAGAGGCCCTCGTACGATGGAACCGGCCCGGACACGGCGTCGTCCTGCCGGCCGAGTTCATCCCCTTCGCGGAGGGGAGCTGGCTCGTCGTCGAGATCGGCCGAATCGTTCTCGACAAGGCCTGTCGGGCACTGGCCGGCTGGGTCGCCGAGGGCCACCACCACACGGTGTCCGTCAACATCGCCGGTCGCCACCTCGTCGAGGCGGATCTCGTCGCCGACGTGCGCGCCGCCCTCGCCCGTCACGGCGCGCCCCCCGAGCTCTTCGTCGTCGAGCTGACCGAGAGTCAGCTCGTCACGGATCTCGACAAGGCGGCCGCCGTGCTCGGAGAGCTTCGCGCCCTCGGCGTCCACGTCTCGCTCGACGACTTCGGCACCGGCCACAGCTCGCTCACGTACCTGCGCCAACTTCCCATCGACACGATCAAGATCGATGGCAGCTACATCAACGAGCTCGGCACCACTCCCGACGCTCACGCCCTGATCGCCAGCCTCATCCACCTCGCCAACAGCCTCCACCTCGACGTCATCGCCGAGGGCGTCGAAACCGTCGAGCAAGCCGACCAGCTCCGAGCGATCGGATGCCCCAAGCTCCAAGGATTCCTCATCGCCCGACCGCTCCCCCTCGAGCAGTTCGCGATCCCCTCGCTGACGGTCAACTGAACGACTCGACCGAGCAGCGAATCCGGATCTCTCGTCGGGGAGGACCGGCCGGCGCCGTATCGGCTCGGCGAGCCTCCTCGGTCTCAGCCGGCCTGCCTCACCCGGCCTTCCATGCGCGAGGCTGCAGGAACTCGTCCAGCGGCACCCGGCCCGCCAGGTTGTCGACGATGCCGACGAGTCCGGCGAACACGCACTCGGCGACGAGCTGCAGGAGTTCGGCGTCGGTCAGCCCGGCGTCGTGTGCCCGCCGAACAACGTCGTCGGTGACCTTGCCGCGCTGTGCGGCGACATCGCGGGCGAAGGCGTAGACGGCCGCGTGGACCGGGTCGTTCGGCTCGGAGCCAGAGCGCATGGCGTCGATGTCGGCCTCGTCGACGCCCAGCGCGCCGAGCACGGTGGAGTGGAACGCGACGCCGTAGGCGTTGTCGACCGCGACGCCGACCGCCACGCCGGCGATCTCGCGGTGCACAGGAGCGAACGTCGGGTCGGACACCGTGCGACGCAGCGCGTCGAAGGATGAGAGCAGGGTCGGGCTGGCGGCCGCGACGGCGGCCAGGTTCGGCACGAAGCCGAGGTCGGTGGCGATGCCATCGAGAATCGGACGGGAATCCGTCGGTACTGCTTCGGGGGTGAGGATGTGGAGGTTCATGGTGGCGATCATGAGACAGCGGCGACTCGGCGGCCATTCCCAGAGAGGGAAGCGACGCCGTGCCGGGCCGGGCGTAACGTCGCCGACATGTCCGGGCCCTTGACGTCGCAACGCCCCGCGCTCGGCGATCTCGTGCGTCACTGGCGGCGCGTCCGGTCGATGAGCCAGCTCGACCTTGCCGCTGCTGCTTCGACGACGCCGCGCTACATGAGCTTCGTCGAGACCGGCCGGGCGCAACCGAGCCGTGAGATGGTGCTTCGACTCGCAGTAGCCCTGGACGTTCCGCTGCGCGACCGAAATGGGTTGCTCGTGGCGGCTGGGTTCGCCCCGATCTACCCCGAACACGACTTCGACCACCCAGCCGTCGAGCGGGTGATGGCGGCGCTGGACCGCGTGCTCGACCGACACGAACCGTACCCGGCAGTGGTGATGGACCGGCGCTGGGACGTCGTGCGCGTGAACACCGGCGCGGCCCGTCTGTTCGCCGGCCTGTGCGCGCCCGAGCCGGTGCCCGAGCCGGCCAACGTCTTGCGGCTGATGCTCGAGCCGGGGCCCGTGCGCACCGCGGTCGAGAACTGGAACGAGGTCGCGCCGACGCTGCTCGAGCGGGCCCGCCGGGAGGCCGTCGGTGGGGTGATGGACCTGATGACGGCCGAGATGGTGCAGCGCCTGCGCACCGGCGCCGACGCCGCGGTGTTCGCCGCCGCGCCGCGCTCGATCGCACCACTGATCCCGATCGTCGACGTGCAGTTCGCATACGGCGGCAGCACGCTGCGGTGGTTCTCGGTCATCTCGACGATCGGAACGCCGGTCGACGTCACCGCTCAAGAGCTTCGCCTGGAGGCGTTCTTCCCATCCGACAACGAGACGGCGGCGCGCTGGGACCTCATCAACGGCTGAAGCGTCGCCGCGACGTTGTCGAGCCCGGGCCAAAACGTGCCATGAGACACGCGAAGAAATCTTGCAGGTCCAGAGTTGCGCGCGCAGTGCGCCGCGATCGGGCGCCGAACCCGGCAGGCACCAGGCGCGATGACGCCAGTTCCGCCTGCGCCACGCGGAGCTCCTCGAGTAGGTCGTTGCGTCGCCGCCTCGCCGACGCACCCACCGCCGGCGTCGTGCTGGGTGGCGTGCCGCCCGGTTTCGCGACGTCCATCACGGCGCCACGCGACGGCCGGCGAAACCACCGCTGACCTGCACTCGAGGCGTCGACCGGCCGCCGCCGGGAGGACCCGATCGGCACCGAGGTGCTCACATCCGGAGACGGCTGGCACACCCGCCAGCGTCCTCCTCGTGCGAAGAGTTGGCGCGGACACGGCGCGCCGCACAACCCGCGGAACCACTCCTAGGGTGCAGTGGCGTCGCAGCCACATTCCGTGGCCGGCGACATCGTGTGTCTCTTGCAGGGCTGCTCTGGCCACTCGAGATGCCAGCCCGAAACCCCCCTTCACTCCGCCGAGCTCTTCCATGTATTCGAGCGCCCCGGATCCGCCAACCACCCGCCAGTGAGGCACCAATCATGAAGACACGAACGGTATCCGTCGACATTCGAGTGCCGGAGATCTCCGACGACATGCGTTCATCCGCGATGGCGGTCGCTGGGATCGCCGTGATCGGAGGGATCTGCGCCCTCGTGGCCGTTCGCGCCCTCACCGAAAGCGACGCGTACAGCTCGCCGGGTGCTGGCGCGGTCGGCGTTCTCGGCGCGGCAGCGGTCCTCGTCAGCGTGTTGCGGTGGGTGCCGTCGCTGCGGGAGGAGAGCATGCGCTCGGTCCCGCGCCGATACGCGGCGATGCTGCTCGCGGCCTGCATCGCGCTCGGCGGCGTGGCGATCACCAGTTCCGCGTGGCGCGACCCTGTCATCGGGGTGCTGCCCAGCCTGTGCCTGCTGAACGTCTACCTGGCGTGCTGGGGGTACCGGTCCATGTACTTGCTCCGCCGCGTCGTCCTGTTCAGCGTGTTGTCCTGGCCCGTCGTCGCATCGAGCCTCTTCGAGTTCGTCGGCCGATCGCTGAGGGCCCCGTCCGATCTCATCTTCCGCCGCCTCAGCTCACTCGACTTCGCGTCGGCCTCCGACCATCCGTGGCGCGTCCTCTCGGCGATGACCGGACACGCCACGGTCGCCGTCGTCGGCGTCGTGATCCTCACGATCGCCGCCTCGCGCCTCCGCTTGTCTGTGCCGGCAGTCGCCCGTCTGGTCATCGGCTCGACGTTGGCGATGGTCCTGCAGCACACGCTGGTCCTCTCGGCGCGCATCGAGAGCTACGGACCGTCGTGGTGGGCCGGCGCGGCAGCCAGCCCGGTCATCGAGCTGGTCATCGCCGCGATCGTCGCCGCGGGATTGTTCTCGTCAGCGTCAGCACTCACCTCCGACGACCACGCTTCGAGTCCGTCACCCGACCGCGACCCGGAGATCTTCGGGTTGCACAACATCGCCATGCCAGTGCGGGCCATGCGTCTGTGCAGCCTC
>DASUEW010000351.1:0-3813 GCA_036274875.1 Ilumatobacteraceae bacterium | reverse complement strand
CAGGAGCACCACGCCCTCGGCGGCATCTCACTGTCGGTCGCCGAGACGGAGTTCGTGTCCGTCGTCGGGCCGTCCGGCTGCGGCAAGACCACATTGCTGCGCTGTCTCTCCGGACTGATGAAACCCAGTTCGGGCACGGTCACGCTCCACGGCGAGCGCGTCACGTCTGTCCCCGAGGATCTCACGCTCGTGTTCCAGGACTACGGCCGGTCGCTGTACCCGTGGCTGAAGGTGCGGGCCAACGTCGACTTCCCGTTGCGCGACGCCGGCCTCGGCAAGGCCGAACGGGTCGAGCGGGTCGAGCAGGCGCTCGCCGACGTCGGGCTCGAGGCGCACGCCGAGAAGTACCCGCGTCAACTCTCGGGCGGGATGCAGCAGCGGGTCGCGATCGCCCGTGCACTCGCGTATCGCCCGTCGATGCTGCTCATGGACGAGCCGTACGCGTCGGTCGACGCCCAGACACGAGCCGCGCTCGAGGACATGTTGCTGTCGGTCTGGGCCGCACGTCGCAAGACGGTCCTGTTCGTCACCCACGACATCGACGAGAGCGTGTACCTCGCCGACCGTGTGATCGTGCTGTCGAGGTCGCCGGCGCGCGTGATCGCCGACCTCGCGGTCGACATCCCGCGACCCCGCGACCAGATCGACACCAAGTCGATGCATCGCTTCGTCGAGCTCCGCGCCGAGGTCGCCCGCATCATCCGCGCCGAGGGTCATCACGGTGCGACCGACGATGCTCCGGAGACGCAGTGAGCGCCGAGCTGGCCGTCACTGCGGGCGGGGCGCTGTTCCGGCGCCTGCGCCAACTCGGCGTCGACGTCGTGCTCGTCAACTCCGGCACCGACTTCCCGCCGATCATCGAAGGGCTCGCCGAAGCCGAGACCCACGACGACATCGACCTGCCGCGCTCGATCGTCGTCCCCCACGAGCACGTCGCGATGGGGATCGCCCACGGGTACTACTTCGCGTCCGGGCGCCCGCAGGCCGTGATCCTGCACACCAACGTCGGGCTCGCCAACGGCGCGATCGGTGCGATCAACGCCGCGACCGATCACGTCCCGGTGATCCTGATGTCGGGTCGCACGCCGACGGTCGAGCGGGGCCGGTTCGGGGCGCGGACCGTTCCGATCGGGTGGGGCCAGGAGATGCGGGACCAGGCCGCGCTGGTCCGCGAGTCGTGCAAGTGGGAGTACGAGGTTCGCTTCCCCGAACAGGTGCCCGAGCTGCTCGACCGGGCATACGCCATCGCCACGTCCACACCCAAAGGCCCGGTCTACCTCAGCCTGCCGCGCGAGGTGCTGTGCGAACCGTGCCCGGCCGCCGAGCTCGACGCCCCGATCTCAGCGCGCGCCGCGTCGATCGTCGCCTCGCCCGACCAGCTCGCCGAGGTGGCCGAGTTGCTCGCCGGCGCCGAGCGGCCGCTGATCATGGCGCAGCGGGGCGCCGGGTCGCCGGCCGGGTTCGAGGCGCTCGCCGGCATCGCCGATCAGTGGTCGATCCCGGTGTGCCAGTACTGGGCCAATGCCACGGCGGTCTCCACCGAGCACCCGATGTACGTCGGCCAGGACCCGGCGCCGTGGGTCGCCGAGGCCGACGTGATCCTGGTGATCGACGGCCTTGCCCCGTGGATGCCCGACGTGCACGAGCTGGCGGTCGGATGCACGGTGGTGCACATCGGCCCCAATCCCCTGTACAGCCGCGTCCCGGTTCGGCACTTCCGCTCCGACCTGTCGATCACGAGCGAGATCGGCGACGCACTCGTGGCGCTCGAACGAGCGATGCGCGATCTCGGTCCCGGCGCCGACTCCCAGTGCCGGACGCGCCGCCGGGCGCTCGTCGACGACCGCAACACGACGCGCCGCGAGCAGTCCCGCAGCTCGGTCGAGGCAGGAAGCGGTACCCCGACGACGAAGGCGTGGGTCTCGCAGTGCGTTGGTGAGGCGATCCGCGGGCGGCCCTCCACCGTGATCTCCGAGCTCGGCTGTCCGTTCGAGCCACTCGGCCTGACGGACCACGGCTCGTGGCGGCAGGAACCGCACTCGGGCGGGCTCGGCTGGGGGCTCCCGTGCGCGATGGGGATCAAGCTCGCTGATCCGGAGCGCCTCGTCGTGGCGACGATGGGCGACGGCGCGTACATCTTCTCCAACCCGGTCGCCTGCCACCACGTCGCCGAAGCCCACGACATCCCCGTCCTCACCGTCGTGCTCAACAACGCCGGCTACGACGCGGTGCGCCACTCCGTGCTCGATCTCTACCCGACCGGGTACGCAGCCAAGGCCGACGAGATGCCCATGACTGCGCTGACTCCCACACCCGACTTCGCGCTGGTCGCCCGGGCGTGCCGCGCCCACGCCGAGACCGTCACGGACGGCGCCGACCTGCCTGCCGCCCTGGCCCGAGCGATCCACGTGGTCACGGTCGAGCAACGCCAAGCCCTGCTCGACGTCCACGTCGCGTGAACCGTGACCGTGACGATCTGGCGAGGCTTCGCCCGCCAACGGCAACAGCAGATCCACCGTGACGATCTGGCGAGGCTTCGCCGCCAACGGCAACAGCGAGAACCATCACCAAGAGAGTGAGTGAGCCATGACCACGTCCGTGTTGATCACCGGAGCAGGCAGCGGCTTCGGCCGCGGTGCCGCGGTCGAGCTGGCCCGACGCGGTCATCCCGTGATCGCGACCACCGTGTCGCAGGCCGAGGCCGACGAGCTGGCCGCCGCCCACCCGGAGCTGACCGCGGCCAAGCTCGACATCACCGATGCCGACGATCGGCGCAAGGTCGAGCTGTGGCGTGTCGACGTGCTCGTCAACAACGCCGGCCTCGGTCAGGTCGGCCCGCTGCGCAGCATCCCGCTCGACCGCGTCCGGCGCGTCTTCGAGACGAACGTGTTCGGAACACTGGCGATGTCGCAGGCCGTCATCCCCCAGATGTTCGAGCGCGGGTCGGGCCGGATCCTGATCCTGTCGTCGATCGCCGGCGTCGTCGCCGGACCGATGACCGGGCCGTACTCCATGACGAAGCACGCGCTGCAGGCGATGGGGACGGCGATGCGGGCCGAGCTCGCACCGGCCGGGATCGACGTCGCGCTCGTCAACCCGGGCCCGTTCGCCACCGGCTTCAACGACCGCATGATCGAGGATCCGGGCGAGTGGTTCGACCGAGACGCGGCACGCCCGGAGGAGCTGGAGTTCCTCGAGCGCGCCCGCCGGCGGATCACCACCAACCAGCTCGACCCGGCCGAGGTGGTGGGCGTGATCGCCGACCTGGTCGAGGCCGACGAGACGCAGCTGGTCAACTTCGTGCCACCCGACGTGCTCGCCCGCATGGGGCTCGACAGGCCGCACTGACCCGACGGGCATCCCGACCTCGGGGCCGTGTCCGGCATCGGCGCCGCCTGACGCGGCGCGTGTCGCTGGGGCCCTGTTATTCCGCCTGCCGTGTTTGGCGACCATGGAAGGATTGGTGACATGCGGAGGTCGGCCACGAACGACGGACTGACCGTTCGTGCGATCGCTGGAAATCACACGGTCCTGTTGGGTATCAACTTGGCTCAACGGCAGGGTTGTGTTGGTTTCGGCATTCAACGCACCGACCACACCGAAGGCGAGACCTATTGGCTTCGGGGATTGAAGACGTTCGCCTCGATCGTGCCGAGTCCGGCCCCGGGCCAGTCGTTTCCGCTGAACGTGCATCCAGTGCAGGGTTTTCAGTGGGGCGACTACACCGCGAAGCCCGGCCATCGATACACGTATCGCGTCAAGGCGCTGGGCGGGGTCCCGGGCGATCTGAAGGTCCGCCAAGAGGTCGCCGTC
>DASUEW010000350.1:0-3766 GCA_036274875.1 Ilumatobacteraceae bacterium | reverse complement strand
GGGCGAGCGCATCGATCTGCGCGACAAGCCGCTCACGATTGGGCGCCTGTCCGACAGTCAACTCACCTTGCCCGACCACAACGTCAGCCGTCGCCATGCCGAGGTCCGACGTTCCGGCAACGGCTTCGCGGTCGTCGACCTCGGGTCCACAAATGGCACGATGGTCAACGGCGTGCGGATCTCCGCCGAGCATCGTCTTCAGGACGGCGACATCGTGAGCATCGGATCGACACACGTCCGGTTCGAGGCATCCTGACGCCCGTCCGACACCGCCATGACGGAACAAGTCCTCGACATCCTGAAGCTGGTGCTGCTGGCACTGCTGTACCTCTTCTTCGGCCGCGTGCTGTGGGCGGTGTGGAGCGAGGTCCGCACGCCTGTCAACAACCGCGGCGCGGCAGGCGGTCCGGTTCCGGCGCCCGACCCCAGCGCGCCGACCACGGCGACGGCGCGGCCGGCGCCACGGAAGCGTCGCGAGATCCGTCCACCCAAGGGCCGCGCCGGACGCGCCGCCCGGCTGGTCGTCCTCGAACCGAAGGCGGCGCGTGGCCAGGCATACGCACTCAACCGCGAGATCACGATCGGTCGCGACACCAACTGCACGATCACGATCCCTGACGACACGTTCGTGTCGAGCCTCCACGCCAGAATCTTCGAGCACGAAGGACAGCCGGTGCTCGAGGATCTCGGATCGACCAACGGTTCGTACCTCAACGGCAACAAGGTCGCCGGTATCAAGCTGCTCCACCCCGGCGATCGCGTGCAGATCGGCTACACCGTGTTGGAGGCGCAATGAGACGCGCCGGGCTCGCCGGTCCCGGGCTGAATGGTGCCAGAAGGATTGGTGTCGGTGATGGCTGAGCTGCGGTGGGGCTCGGCCACCCATCCCGGCCTGCTGCGGCCCCAGAACGAGGACCAGTACCTCGCGACGACCGGGCTGTTCGTCGTTGCCGACGGGATGGGCGGTCACCAGGCCGGTGAGATCGCCAGCCGGCTGGCGATCGAGCGGATGCAGGCGCGCCTCGCCGATGGTGCAACGATGTCCGATCTCGTGGCCGCCATCGGCGACGCCAACGGCGACATCTTCCGGGCCGCGATCGCCAACCCTGACCAGCAGGGCATGGGCACCACGGTCACGTCACTGGCGGTCGTCTCCGACCCGCACGACGACGAGACCTTCGCGCTCGCCAACGTGGGCGACTCGCGCACCTATCTGATCCGCCATGGGAAACTGCGCCAACTCACGATCGATCACAGCTATGTGCAAGAGCTGGTGGCCGAAGGGCACATCAGCCGCGACGAGGCCCGCACCCATCCGCGCCGCAACATCGTCACCCGCGCGCTCGGGATCGAGTCGGCGGTACGGGTCGACTCGTGGACGCTGCCGATCGTGCGTGGCGACCGGTACGTGCTGTGCAGCGACGGCCTGGTCGACGAGGTCGTCGACGACGAGATCGCCAGCGTGCTGATCGAGACGGCCGATCCTCAGCGCGCTGCCGACGAGCTCGTTCGCATCGCCAACGCCCGCGGCGGGCACGACAACATCACGGTGGTCGTGGTCGATGTGCTCGAGGGGCTCGATCCGCCCGACCCCACCGAAGAGCTCGACATCATCCCGGCCTGGGCGCCGCCCACGGCGACGAGTGCCGACGTCGACGTCGACACTGGCGAGTTCGAGCCCGTCATGATCCCGCCGTCGCTGCCGCCACCCGCCGACGACGACGTTCCGGTCGTGGTGCCCCGCAAGCGCAGCCGCTTCCTCCGGTTCCTCGCCGTGGTCGGTGTCGCCGCCGTGCTGGTGGCCGGGTTCACGATCCTCGCCGCGTGGGCGCGCGACGGCTACTTCGTCGCCTTCGACGCCGACGATCAGGTCGTCATCTACAAGGGCCGTAACGACAGCGTGTTGTGGTTCGACCCGACGATCGAAGCCGTCACCCAGTACTCGCGCGACGAGCTCGACGACGACTCGATCGATCTCGTCGAGGACCGTCAGCGCTTCGAGTCGCAGCGCAACGCCGCCAACTTCGTGGAGGAGCGCCTCGAGACCACCACCACCACGACGACGACCACGACCACGACCACGACGACGACAACCACCACTACGACCACCACGACCACCGTTGCGGGCACGACGACCTTGGGACCCTGATGGCGGCGACGTCGATCGCTAGCCCTTCACGGCTCGTGCGGAGCCGCCGCACCACCGAGCTCACGCTCGTCGTGCTGGCGGGGATGATCACGAGCGGCGCCTACGTGGTCGCCTCGCTCGGTGCCAACGCCGTCATCCCGGCCCGCATCGTGCCGTTCCTCGCGATCATCCTCGGGCTCGTGGGCGCCGCCCACATCGCCGTTCGCCTGTTGGCGCGGGGTGCCGACGGCACGCTGCTGCCGCTCGTCGCGCTCCTGCACGGCATCGGCTACGTGATGATCACCCGCCTCGATCAGCGCCTCGCCAGCTTGCAGACCACATGGAGCCTGATCGCCGTCGGGGCGTTCATCGCCACGCTGCTGTTCGTCCAGCGGGCGACCGACCTGGCGCGCTACAAGTGGACCCTGTTCGCCGGCGGGGCTGCGCTGCTGCTCATGCCAATGGTTCCCGGGCTCGGCTACTCGGTCGGTGGCGCCGAGATCTGGGTGAACCTCGGGCCGATCAACTTCCAGCCCGGCGAGTTCGCCAAGCTGTCGTTCGCGATCTTCTTCGCCGGCTACCTCGCCGAGCGGCGCGAGTTGATCGCCGCTGGCACGTGGAAGATCGGCCCGATCCGGCTGCCCGAACCGCGCCACATCCTGCCGGTCCTCGTCGCCTGGGCGTTCTCGGTCGTGGTGATGGTCGGCCAGAAGGACCTCGGCTCGTCGTTGCTGTTCTTCACGCTGTTCGTCGTGATGATGTGGGTCGCGACCGAACGCGCGTCGTACCTCGTGCTCGGGGCACTGATGTTCGGCGGCGCCGCATACGCCGCGTGGCGGACGTTCGCGCACGTGCAGACCAGGGTCGACATCTGGATCGACCCCTGGTCGCGCTCGCTCGACAAGGGGTATCAGATCGTCCAGGCGCTGTATGGCATCGCGGACGGTGGCGTGGTCGGCACGGGGCTCGGACGCGGCAGCCCCGACAAGGTCCCCGAAGCACAGAACGACTTCATCTTCGCTGCGATCGGCGAGGAGCTCGGCCTCATCGGCGCCACCGCGATCCTGATGTCGTACCTGCTCATCATCGGTGCCGGACTACGTATCGCGCTGCGCACCGACCGCACGTTCGAGAAGCTGCTCGCCGTCGGCCTCACCACGATCGTCGGCGTCCAGGCCTTCATCATCATGGGCGGGGTGATCAAGGTCGTCCCGCTCACCGGCATCACGTTGCCGTTCGTCAGCTACGGCGGCTCGTCGCTGCTGTCGAACTACATCCTGCTGGCGTTGCTGCTGCGTCTCAGCGACGCCGGTGCTCGCCGCCTCGGTGAGCTCCCCGACGACCCGACGCCGCGAGAGCGCTGGGGGGCATGGCGGCTCCGACGCCACGAACGCCGCCACGGCGCCACGGTCGGGACGGTCGACTCGTGAACCGCAAGATCCGCCAGCTCGCGGTCGCGCTCATCGCCTGCTACGTCGCGCTCTTCGCGGCGCTGAACTACTGGCAGGTCAGTCGTGAGGAGCAGCTCGAGTCGCAACCCGACAACACCCGCCAGTTGATCCGTGATTTCGACAAGCCGCGCGGCCCGATCGTCACCGCCGACGGGGTGATCGTCGCCCGTTCCGTTCCGGCCGAAGC
>DASUEW010000349.1:0-5820 GCA_036274875.1 Ilumatobacteraceae bacterium | reverse complement strand
CAAGCGGCGACTACCGGGTGCGCGTCGCAGGCGTCGGCGAGTCTGCGGCGCTCGCCGACCCGGTGCACAGCCTTCTGTGCGTGTTCGGCGACGACGAACTCGAGTGAATCAGGCCCCGCGTGAATGACGAGTGGGCGAACCGGAGCCGTCAGCAAAGGTGGCGCCGATGACGAACGAGACGACGGATCAAGGCTTCTACCACGTGTTGCTGATCGGCATCGACGCGTACAAGTCGAAGCCGCTCAAAGGGTGCGTCAACGACATCGACAGCATCCAGCGCCTTCTCATCGAGCGGGCCAAGATCCCGACCTCCCAGATCACCCGCCTCGTGTCGCCGCACCCCACCTACGTGCCGGGCGCGACGGTGGGGGCGGATGAGGCGACGCGGGCGAACATCGTCGCGGCGTTGGCGCGACTCGGCTCCGACGAGGTCGCGCCGGGCGATCGGGTCTTCATCTACTACGCCGGCCACGGCACGCGTCTGGAGGTGGACGACGGAGGTACGTCGGCCTTTCGGGGCAACATCACGCGCTTTCGCGAAGCGCTCGTGCCCGTCGACGGCAGCCTCGAGGGACCGACCGTGTTGTTCGACTTCGAGCTCAACGCCCTCCTCGCGAACATCGCGCGGCGTACGAACGGAGCGGTCTCGGTCATCCTCGACTGTTGCCACTCGAGCGGCGCCACTCGCAGCCTCGAACCATCCGGAACGAACACGCGCTTCATCGACCTCGCCGAGGAAGAGGGCCATCACGGGCCCGTCAGACTCTCGGACGATCTTCTACAGATCCTGTCAGCGACCGTCCCGTCCAGCGCGACGGCCGAGTCTGACGGGACCGACGAGGCTGCGAGCGTCGACGACTGCCAGGTCGTGGCAGCGTGCCTGAACCACGAGCTGGCCAAGGAGACTCCCCGGAACGTGGCCGAAGGCGAGACTCGGAGCGGGCTGCTGACCCGATCGCTCGTCGACGCGCTGGCACAGATCCCCGACGAGGAGCTCACCACCGCCACGTGGGGTCGCTTCTGGAACCAGGTGCGCGCCAAGGTCGAGACCGACCCCGAGACACCGGTGCAGCACTCGTGGATGTCGGGCGGCCTCGCGAGAGTGTGGTTGGCGGGCCCGCCGAACGACGGCGACGTCGGACTCCGGATCGAACGCACGGACGGGAACGCGAATGAGTACGTGATCAACGCCGGAACCATCGTCGGGATCACCAAGGGAGCACACATCGCGGTGTACGGCCTCGAGCCCTTCAAGTTCCCGCCGCTCGGATCGAACGACGACCAAGCTGCGCGCATCGGGTCGCTCCTGGAAGTGACGGAGGCGTCGCTCTCGGAGGCGAAGGCCGCAGCGATGGGCGACCCCTTCGATCTTCCGGTCGGCGCTCGCGGTCGCATGGTCGCGGCGGGTGAGTCCGAACGCCTGCCGTGTGCGGTGGTGCCGGAAGACCCGGCGATCGTCGCCGCCCTTCGTGAGTCCGACCTCCTCGAGGTGACGAGCGAAGCTCGCGCGGTGGCGCGGCTGGAGAAGGAGGACGACGGCACGTGGGTGCTCAGGGACGACGTCCACGGCGCACGACCGGGCGATCCGGTGCTCGCTCGACTTGGGCCCGACGAAGTCGTCGACGATGCGCGCCGGGTCGTCGAGCACTACCTCCGCTACGCGGGGCCGATTCGGATGGCGGACCGGTGCGGCGACCTCCCGAACGCCCTCGAGATCAGCCTGCTCGACTGCCACGCCGACATGATGACGGCCGACATGATGACAGCTGGCAAGGTCGACGAGGGAAAGATCTCGAACCTGCCCGAGTTGGCGAGAGAGACCGACGGGTCGTACGCGCTGCGACCGAACGCGAAGTACTGCATCCGGATCCGCAACGCGTCGAGAGAGAAGCTGTTGGTACACCTGTTCAACTCGGACGTGAGCGGTGAGGTGGTGCCGCTGGGGTACCAGGAGATCGACGGTCGGGCCGTCGACCACTTCTGGCTCGACGGCGAAACCGGACTGCCCTTCTTCGCCCAGCTCCCTGACGGAAGCCAAAAGTGCATCGACCGGTTCGTCGCGATCGGTACCACGGACCTCAGCGCCGATCTGAAACACCTCACGGAAGACGGCCACTTCCGCAGTGACACGCGGTCAGTCGGTACGAGGCGACCCGCGACCCCGCCCACCGAGCAATGGACAGCCGTTGGTGTGATCGTCCGGACCGGCGAGTCGGCGGCCTGACGACGACCTTGCTGCACCGGGCGGGGCTATTGACCGACCACTCGACCGATGGTCTACTACGTCATGGCTGAGAACTCCGAGACTCGTGCCCTTGACGCGCACCGAGAGGCAGTCGAGGGCTTCGGAGACTGGTCGGAGGACGATGCGTTCGACGCTGGCGACGAGGGCGACGCGGACCCGGCCACACGCGGCGGCTCGCAGGGCACGTTCCTCACCGATCTGGGCGAAACGCTGCGAGGCGCAGGATTGTCGGTCACGGAGTACGACGGCTGGCAGCAACGAAGCCGTCGGAGCGGCGGCTACGACGGCGGCCCGATCGCCATCGTCCTCCATCACACGGCGTCGCAGTCCTCGTCTGACGGGCAGAATGATGCCAGATTCATCGTGACGAAGGACGGGGGCGCCCCGTTAGCGAACCTCTATCTGGACCGAACGGGCAATTGGTGGGTGCTCGCAGCGGGGGCGACGAACACCAATGGCAAGGGCGGTCCCTGGGGTCCGATTCCGGAAGACGGCGCCAATGCGCGGGTGATCGGTATCGAAGCTGCGAACAACGGTGTTGGCGAGCCGTGGCCCGCCGCGATGCAGGACTCGTACGTCACAGGTGTCGCAGCGTTGGCCGATCGCTACGGCATCGACAGCAACAACGTGCTGTCGCATCACGAGTGGGCACCGACTCGCAAGATCGACCCGGCCGGGCCGAGTCGATTCGGGTCCATCAACGGCGCGAAGACATGGGACATGAACATGTTCCGCTCCGCCGTGAATGCAGCCAGGAGTGAGCCTGGCACCGTGCACGTCACCGAGTCCAAGACGGTCACATCCGGCGTGGATACCTACGTGGTGCGGCCAGGTGAGGCGTGGTGGTCGATCGCCGAGAAGACCATGGGTGATCCGAGCAAGAACTGGCAGACGTTGGCCGACGCCAACGGTGGTGTGGATCGTGTGTTGCTCGCAGGCGCTGTGCTGACGATCCCTGGAACGCCCGGAGCGGGTGGAGGCACCGTCGCGACGGCGTTCGCGATGGCGACTGCGCAGTTCCCGGGTGAGGCGAAGCGAGGAATGAAAGGCCCGATCGTGGTCGCCTGGCAGGAAGCGCTGATCGCTCACGGGATCATCGCAGACAAGAAGGGCAATCACGATGGCGACTACGGCGAGGGCATGGTGCAAAAGGTTCTGGAGCTGCAGCAGTCATGGGGCTGGTCGGACGCCGATGGCATCGCAGGAAGCGGCACCTGGAAGAGGTTGCATTCCCAAACGTGAGTGCCGGACGCGCTTCGTTGCGCTGACGCCGGAGTCGTTGCGAAGCGGGAAGCAGAGGGGGTGTGATGTCCGGAAGCGCGATACTCGACGTGACGATCGGGATGCTGTTGTTGTTCCTCGTCGTCTCGCTGGTCGCGTCCGCGATCGTCGAGGCGATCGGTGGCTTCTTCCATCGGCGGTCGAAGCATCTCTGGGACACTCTCGACCTCCTCCTCGGCAACACGGCGTCAGCGAAGGGTGAGACCCAGTCGATCGTGGCAGCGATCTACTCCCAACCGTTCATCACCGGGCTCGTGCGCCCGACCGACCGCCTCCGGTTCGACCCAGCCGTCGGCGGGACCTCGCGAGCGCCGGCTCCACCGAAGAAGCTGCCCCAGCGCGCCAGGGCCCGCAAGAACATGAACAACTTGCCGATGGGCGCCGCCGGTACGGTGCCCGAGTCGGCGCTCCGACGGCGCTTCTACGGCCCGATCAGCATCGACGCGAGGGAGTTCACGAACGCGTTGCTGTCGTGCCTGCGGCCGGCCGGCACGATCGATCGAGCTCGATCGGCGATCGAAGCGATCAGCGCGGCGACGTCCGACGAGACGGCAGCCGACTTTGCGATCTCGATCATCGAACCCGCGCTCGGTGAACTGCGAGCGGCGGCCGTCTCGCTCGGGTCCGGTGAGCTCGCGGCGGCGGTCGCACGGATCACCGATGTCGGAGACTCGATTCGAGCCGACGAGCTCGCGGCTGCGTTGCGCGACGCTGAAGCGGCGATCACGTCGCTGTTCTCGGAAACGCCGACGACGGCCGAGGTCGTGAAGATGCTCGACGCGGCACCCGGTGACCTGCGCACCAAGCTGCTCGCGGTGACGCGGGACGTCGGCTCCGATTTCGCCGACATCCGGGTCGGCGTCGAGGACTGGTACGACCGCAACATGGCGGCCGCGTCGACGTGGTACCGCAAGCAGACCCGCTGGTTCCTGTTCCTCACCGGCCTCGTCTTGGCCGTTGCTCTCAACGTCGACGCCGTGCACGCCGCCACGACGCTCTATCAGGACGAGTCGGTGCGCGAGGGCCTCGTCGCCGTGGCCGACGAAATCAGCGCGATCGACTGCGACAGCGCATCGGCACCTGCCGCAGCGACCCCGTCGGGAACCGACCCGCCCGCGAGTGACGATCCTTCGTCGGACGTCACGACGGCGCGGTCCGAGATCGACCTCGACTGCCTCCGTGGTCAGCTGGGCGAGGGTGTGGCGTTCCCCGTCGGGTGGGACGACGTCGACACGTCGTTCGGAGGCTGGGTGCTCCGAGGACTCGGATGGCTGCTCGTCGCCACGGCGGTCACCCTCGGTGCACCGTTCTGGTTCGATCTGCTGGGGCGTGCCCTGGCCCGAAAGCGCGGCAAGCCGGCGTAGGAACCGCTCGAAGACCAGTGCTCAGTGGCGGCGGACCGAGCGTCGGACCGGCTCGAACGATCAATCGGTGAGAGACCCGCTGTAGTCGGCGTCGCGCACGTCCCCATCCTCCGCTGGAAAGTCGACGCAGTGGCGAACTCTGGTTCCCCCGTCGCCGTAGACCTCCCACTCGGCCTGCGTCATGTTCCTGCCGGCGAGCTGGCACGCCAGATGTCGCCACAGCTCGGGATCGAGGCTCCAGGTCCACAGGTAGCCGTCTTCGCTCGACGCGAGCAGCGTGGCGCTGTCGGCATCGAGGTCCAACGATGTGACGTCGTCCGTCGGGCCGCCGAGTCGGGCGAACTGGCGCCGGTCCGACACATCCCACATCACGATGTCACCGGCGTCGTCGGATGAGATCAGCGTGTCGCCACCGTCCCAGAAAACGATGCCCGTGACGTTGCCGCGATGACCGGTGAACTCGCCGCCGGGCCGTGCTGCGAGTGTGCCGGTATCCCAGAGCGAGATCCGTCGGTCCATCGCTCCGGTCGCCAGGGTTCGGCCGTCGTCGCTGATCGCAAGCGCGGTGACCGCATTGCCAGGTCGCGAGCTGTGTTGGAGTTCCCCGAGCACCGCACCCGTGGTGGCCTCGATCTCGAGCACCGTCGGGAGGCTGTTGCCATCCCGCCCGCCGATCCACACGGCATCGTCGTCGGCGAAGAGTGCGCTCCACGGCTCGAACTCGTCGGGGAGTTCGACGCTGTGCGACAACGTTCCGGTGTCGACATCCCAGATGTCGACCAGACCGGAGTAGGAGGCTCCGCTTCGTGGTGACACCGTCGCGAGCTGGCGCCCGTCGCTCGACAACGCCACGAAGTCGACGAGCAGCCCTTCATCGGACTCGAGCGATCGCAGCGTGCTTCCGTCCTGGCCGAGAATCAGAGTCGGACC
>DASUEW010000348.1:0-6897 GCA_036274875.1 Ilumatobacteraceae bacterium | reverse complement strand
CGACGCCTGCTTGATGGGGCTCGGCACCGATCGCTATACGGGCGACTCGATCAGCCGCGAGGAGCAGGACGAGTTCGCCGCCCGGTCGCACGAACGTGCCGCCAGCGCGATCAAGGACGGGCGCTTCGCGGCCGAGATCGTCACGGTGCCCGTCCCGCAGCGCAAGGGCGACCCGATCCTCGTCGAACACGACGAAGGCGTACGGCCCGGAACGACGGTCGAGAGCCTCGGTGCGCTGCGCGCCGCGTTCGACAAGAATGGCACGGTCACGGCCGGCAATGCGTCCCAGCTGAGCGACGGCGCGAGCGCGGTCGTGGTGATGTCGCGCGCCGTGGCAGATGCTCGTGGCGTCGACCCGCTGGGCGAGTTCGTCGGCTACGGGATGGTGGCCGGGCCGGACAACGCGTCGTTGCTGCACCAGCCGAGCGGAGCGATCAACCGTGCGCTGGGCCGGGCCGGGCTCACAGTCGACGACGTCGACCTCTACGAGATCAACGAGGCGTTCGCGGCGGTCGGCATCGCGTCGGCGCGCGAGCTCGGGATCGGCGATGACGTCGTCAACGTCAACGGTGGGGCGATCGCCCTCGGCCACCCGATCGGGATGAGCGGGAACCGCCTGGCGCTGACGATCCTGCACGAGCTGAAGCGGCGTGGTGGCGGGCTGGGCGCGGTCGCGCTCTGCGGCGGTGGCGGTCAGGGCGATGCCCTGCTGGTTCGCGCATTCTGAGGTTCCGGCAGCGCGAAGCGTCGTGATCTCGTCGTTTTTCGATCCAAGGTTGCGAACACTTGACAACGATCCGTATCGTTCGTAATCTAATCGCAACAACTGAATCTGCTGCTGCTCTCTTCGATAACCCCCTGAGAGCATCGGCACGCAGTCTGGGGCACCATCGAATCGAGTTGGCCCGTCCGCCCGCTACCAACTCGCCGAGATGGTGCCCCAGCCGCGTCCCGGCCCCGATTCCCCGCCCCGCAGGCAGACTTCGATCTCAGCCGTGCGATCTCAGCCGTGCGATCTCAGCCTTCGAGGATGCGACGACCCTCGATGGCGCGCCCGAGTGTGAGCTCGTCGGCATACTCGAGATCGCCACCCACGGGCAGACCGCTCGCGATCCGAGTGACACGCACGCCGACCGGCTTGAGCAATCGGGCGAGGTACATCGCCGTCACCTCGCCTTCGGTGTTGGGGTTGGTGCACACGATCACCTCCTCGATGTGCTCCGGGCCCAGGCGTGTCAGCAGCTCTCGGATCTTCAGCTGATCGGGGCCGATGCCTTCGAGCGGGCTCATCGCGCCGAGCAGCACGTGGTACCGCCCGCGGAACTCCCCGGTCTTCTCGATGGCGACGATGTCGCGCGACTCCTCGACGACGCAGAGCACGGTGCCATCGCGCCGGTCATCGGCACAGATCGGACACAGGGGGCCCTCGGCAACGTTGAAGCAGCGGTCGCAGAAGCGCACCTTCTCCTTCGCCTCACGGATCGCGTGGGCCAGCCGGTTGGCATCGTCGGCGGGCACCTTCAACAGATGGAACGCGATCCGTTGCGCCGACTTGGGGCCGATGCCCGGCAGTTTGCCGAGCTCGTCGATGAGCGCCTGGACGGGTTGGGTGTACGTCGTCGATGCCATGCCAGGAGTCGTACCTCGATCAGCCGTCGTCGGCGACGAGCTCGGAACCCGGGAACGCCTGCGCCAGACGATCGATCGGCGTCAGTACCGTCTCGGGCGGTGCATCGGTCAGCTCGTCGGGGTCGATCGGCTCGTCGTCGATCGCGGCCGGCAAGGATGCCCCGGCGGAGTCACCTCGGGCTCGTTGTGAGGTGTTCGAGGCCGGCACGGAAGCGGGCGATCTCGGGGCGGCCGGCCTCGGCGAGCCGGCGGCCGGCGTCGGAGCCGGGTGATCGGGGTCGTCGACGGCACCTTCGCCGATGACGATGGTGATCGGCGCCCCCACCGCTGCCGACAGCGCCGCCTCGACATCGGCGCGGTGCTCGTCGCACTTCTTGCCGTGGGCCGCGTTGGGGACATTGAAATGCCACGTCGTGCCGTCGTGGCCACTGAACGACCCGGCCGAGTACAACGCCCGCACGATCGGCTTCATACCGGCTTTGACGGTGGACTCCCACGCGTCGGGAACTGAGATGCCGGTCGTCGCCGGGGCGTCCGCGGCTCCGGGGGCTGCCGTTGACCCGTCGATGCTCGCCGGGGCCGGCGCGGGCGGCGAAGCAGTCGTCGGGCCGGTGGGTGGGGAGGCGGGAGCCTTGGCCCGCCCGCCGAGCACCGCACGTCCGGTTGCGGGATCGACGGGCGCCGGGCCTGCCGACGCGTGGCCGGAGCCCGGCACTCCACCGCCGGTCTTCACCGCCTGTTCGAGCCGTTCGATCCGCGCCGTGAGCGCGCCGAGATCGCCGCCGGCGTCGACGTGAGTGAGCTGCACGAGGGCGACTTCGACGAGGATGCGCGGGTCGGGCGCGTGGCGCATCTCGACCAGGGCCGAGCCCAACGTCTCGATCGCCCGCACGAGCGCTGCCGCGCCGAGCTGCTGTGACTGGGCGGCGACTTCATCGAGACGATGCTGGGGGAGCTGCACGAGCTCGGGCGCCATCAGCGACAGGAAACCGTTGCGGAGGTGGCGAACCAGCTCCTCGGTGAGCGTGCGGGGATCGCGGCCGAGGCCGATCGCGTGCGCCATGGCGGTGAGCACGCGACCGGGATCGTGGTCGATCATCGCCTGGACGAACTCGTCGAGGTCGATCACGTCGGAGATGTCGCCGCCGGTCGAGGCCATCAGCTCGAGCGCCGACAACGTGTCGCGCGCCGAACCGCCGCCCTGGGTGAGCACCGCTTCGATCGCCGCATCGGTCAACTCGAGCCCGGCGTCGGCGGCGACCCACCGAACGTGCTCCTCGAGCGTGTCGGCCGGCAGGAGGTGGAACTGCAGGTGTTGGGTGCGGCTCCGGATCGTCTCGCTCATCTTCTGCGGGTCGGTGGTCGCGAGCACGAACACGACGTGGGGGGGCGGCTCCTCGAGCGTCTTCAGAAGCGCCGCCTCGGCGGCGCGCGAGAGCATGTGGACCTCGTCGAGGATGTAGACCCTGTGACGCCCGGGCGTGCCGAGCGCCGACTTCTCGACGAGGTCGCGAATCGCGTCGACCCCGTTGTTGCTGGCTGCGTCGAGCTCGTGCACGTCGTAGCTGATGCCACGCTCGACAGCCAGGCACGACTCGCACTCGCAGCACGGTTCGCCGTCGACCGGCCGCTCACAGTTGAGCACCTTGGCGAGGATGCGCGCCGACGACGTCTTGCCCGTGCCGCGAGGTCCGGAGAACAGGTACGCCTGACCTTCGCGACCGCTCGCGACCGCGTCGCGTAGGGCGCGTACGACGTGATCCTGCCCCTTGAGCTCGCTGAAGCGACGTGGCCGGTAGCGGCGGTACAGCGACTGGGTGGCCATCGTGGCCGAGCCTACCCATGGGGTGTGTCAGCCGGAATCGAGACGCCGCCCGACCCGCCGCGCTCGATGCCCGGTTGACGGACTCGGCCCTGGCTACCGTGGTCGTCGGTGAAGCTCCGAACCGGTGTTCCCGCGCGGCTGCTGCTCGGCTCGGCCGCGGCGATCGGACTCGTGCTCGCCGCTGCGCCTGCCGCCGCGCAGGACGACGCCGAGAACTCGTTGAGCTCCTCGGTACCAGCCGACGGCGACACACTGAGCACGTCGCCCACGCAGCTCGTGTTCACGTTCACCCGCGAGCTCGGAGCCGACCACGCGCTCAGCGCGCCCGTTTCGTGCGACACGCAGCCGCAGGACACCGGGGTCCCTCAGATCAACGGCGACGACGAGCGTGTCGTCACGGTCGAGATCCTGACGCCGCTGCCGCGCGGCGGGTGCAGCGTGGCGTGGATCTTGCGTGACGAGCTGCAGCAGACGATCACCCAGGGGCGGTTCGCGTTCTCGGTGCAGAACGATCCCGTCTTGCCGGAGGAGGCCGAGCCAGCGGCCGAGACGCCGACGGACACGACCTTGCCGGCGACGACCGCGACCACCGCCGACACCGACGAAGGCAGCACGGGTGGCGCCGAGTGGCTCGGCCGGGTGTTGTCGACGCTCGGCATCCTGATCATCTTCGGCGCCCTCGTGCTGATCGCGGTCGCTTGGCCGGAAGGGCCCGAGTACGTGATCACGGTGCGGTTCTTGCGCTCGATGTGGGCGTTGGCGCTGATCGGCACGGTGTTGTTCCTCGTGGCGTTCACCGCCGACGCGACCGACCGCTCGCTCGGGGCGTCGCTCAGCCCGTCCACGTGGTTCGACCTCGTCGACGACGCCGGCTGGCCCGGTCGGGCGGCGATCGCCCGTCTCGTCCTCGTCATCGCCACCGGGTGGGTGGTGATGCGACCCGAGCGCGTCATCGACCCGACCACCCAGTTACCCGCGTTCGGCATCCCGTTGCTCGCCATCGTCGCGGTCGGGCTGAGCCGTACCGGTGGCGATCTTGCACCGATCGGTGTGCTCGCCAGCATCGGCCACGCGCTGTCGGCGGCGGTGTGGGTGGGTGGCGTGGCGCTCGTCGCGCGCGTCGTGCTGGCCGGCCCCGGTGACGACGACTTGGTGCAGGCGGTGCGCGGGTTCAGCCGCATCTCGCTTCCGGCGATCCTCGGCACGATCATCACCGGCGTCATCCAGCTCGTGCGTCTCGACGGTGGGTCGCTGTTCGACAGCGGGCACGGGCGGTTGTTGCTGCTGAAGGCGGTCGCCGTCGCGGCGATGGCGTTCGTCGCCGTCACCGCTCGCCAGATGGTGTCGGCGCGCCTCGCCAGGGCGCAGGAGATGACGGTCCCGCTCGCCGACCGCTTCCGGCGCGCGTTCAGCGCCGAGGCCGCGATCGGGGTCGTCGTGTTGATGCTGAGTGGCTGGCTGCTCGGGCTGACGCCACCTCGGATCGTCGAGACCGACAACGCGAACTATCCGGTGAACATTCCGTTCGTCGACGAGGCCACCGGGATCGACATCGCCGTAAAGATCACTCCGGCCCGCGTGGGCCTCAACGGGATCCGCGTCGAGGTCATGGCTCCCGAGCAGATCTCGAACCTCGTGCTGCTGTTCACACCACCTGTCGGCTCGACCGCGCATCCGATCGAGCAGCCGGTACGGAACCTCACCGAGGTCGGTGCGGCCGTGCTGCGGGCGTCCGATGGGATCCCGCTCGAGGACTCGGGCACCTGGACGATTCAACTCGACGTCGTCACGGCCACCGGCGCGCTCACTGGGGCCACCAGCAGCTTCGACGTCGAGCCGGCCGACGTCGGCTCGAGCACGCCGGTCGTGCCATCGGTCGTGATCGTCGACCCGAACGCCTCGACGACGGTCGCGACCGCGACATCGGTGCCGGTGGCCGCAACGACCCCGGCGACGGGCGACACGACCGCGGTCACCGACGCGGCCGGGGGCTGATCGCCGCCGTCCCGATCGTCAGGTCGCCAGCAGGTCCTCGAAGCGCACCGGCATGGCGACGTCGAGCTGGTCGTAGCCACAACTCTCCGGTGTGCGGTCGGGGCGCCAGCGCTGGAACTGCACCCCATGCCGGAAGCGACCTGCCTCGAGCTGGCCGAACGTCACCTCGGCGACCCGCTCGACGCGGATCGGCACCCACGACAGGTCCTTGCCCGCGTTCCAGCGGCTGCCTCCCCCCGGCATCCGACCGTCGGCGTGCGCCTCGATCTCTGCCCATTCCCGCCACGGGTGACCGTCGAGCGCGTCGTGGGTGAGCGGCTCGAGCTCGTCGAGCAGCTGGGTGCGGAAGGCAACGGTGAACGCAGCGGCGACACCGACGTGGTGCAGCCGGCCGTCGGCGTCGTTCAGTCCGAGCAGGAGCGACCCGACCCCCTTACCGTCCTTGTGGATGCGGTAACCGGCCACGGCGCAGTCAGCGGTGCGCTCGTGCTTGACCTTCACCATCGTGCGCTTGTCCGGCGTGTACACGTCGTCGAGGCGCTTGGCGACGACGCCGTCGAGTCCCGCCCCCTCGAACGTCGAGAACCATGTCTCGGCGACCTCGCGGCTGGTGCTCGACGGCGTGAGGAACACGGGCGCGCCGACGCGCACCTCGGCTTCGAGGAGCGCGTGCCGCTCGCGCAACGTCGCGTCGAGCAGCGCCCGGTCGCCGAGCGCGAGGAGGTCGAACGCGACGAACGACGACGGCGTCTCGCGCGCCAGCATCCGGACGCGCGACTCGGCGGGATGGATCCGCTGGAGCAGGGCGTCGAAGTCGAGGCCGCGGCCCTCGCGGTCGGGTACCACGATCTCCCCGTCGACGATGCACCGATCCGGAAGTTGGTCACAGAGCGGTTCGAGCAACTCCGGGAAGTAACGGTTGAACGGTCGCTCGTTGCGGCTCGAGAGCTGGATCTCGTCGCCGTCGCGGAACACGATGCAGCGAAACCCGTCCCACTTCGGCTCGTACAACCACCCCTCGCCGGGCGGGATCGCGCGAGCGAGCTTCGCCAACATCGGCTTGATCGGCGGTGCCAGCGGCAACGTCATGTCGAGCTCACCAGCCCCAGTGTGCCCCACCCCCCACGGTTCTGTCTGCTTCATTCGGCCCGTGGCTTCATCTGGCGCAGACAGCTCGGCGAGGCATTCGGAACTGTCTGCATGATTGGGCCCGTGGGCTCATCTGACGCAGACGGATCGGAGGGGTGGCGGGGTCAGGGGTCGATGTCGAAGTGGACGCCTTGGGCGAGGGGGAGGGCGCTCGAGTAGTTGACGGTGTTCGTCGCCCGGCGCATGTAGGCCTTCCAGGCGTCGCTGCCACTCTCCCGGCCGCCTCCGGTGGCCTTCTCGCCGCCGAACGCTCCGCCGATCTCGGCACCGCTGGGCCCGATGTTCACGTTGGCGATCCC
>DASUEW010000347.1:0-7935 GCA_036274875.1 Ilumatobacteraceae bacterium | reverse complement strand
GCGTTGCCGGTGCGCCGCGAGCTGGTCGTCGGGGCAGCCGATCCCGAGCTGTCCTCGGCTGGACGGGCGCAAGCACGGCACCTCGCCGACTACTTGGCCGGCGAGCGGCTCGACGGCGTGTACACGAGTCCGCTGCGACGCGCCATCGAGACCGGCGCTGCCGTCGCCGCCCGTCACGGGCTCGAACCTGTGATCGTCGACGACGTCGCCGAGTGGGACCGCCTGTCGCCGGAGTACGTTCCGGTCGAGGAGCTGAAGGCGGCCGACGACCCGCGCTGGCGGGCGCTCGTCGAAGGCGTGTGGACGAGCGACGAGAGCCCGACCCAGTTCCGCGCCCGCGTCCTCACCGCGATCGAGCACTTGGTCGACTCGCACGCGGGGGGACGCATCGCGGTGGTCTGCCATGGTGGAGTGATCAACACCTACCTCGCCGCCGTCTTGGGACTCGACCCGGCACGTCCCGGCTTCTTCTATCCGAACTACACGTCGATCCACCGCGTGATGGCGGCCGGAACCGGAGAGCGCTCGATCCTGACGATCAACGAGACATCGCACCTGCGCGGAACCGGGCTACCGATCGGCCTGCACCAGACTGGTTGACGATGCCCGGACCACATTCGCTCGCCGACCTCGTCAGCCACCTCGACGCCTCCCCGTCACCGTTCCACGCCGTCGAGTCGGCGCGCCAGCGGCTCGACGTGGCGGGCTTCGTCGCGGCGTCGGAAGGCGATGCCTGGGACGGCGTGCCGGCACGCGGCTTCGTCGCGCGCGACGGCGCGCTGATCGCCTGGGTGCTTCCCGCCGCCGACCGTCCCGATGCTGCGTTCCGCCTCGTGGGCGCCCACACGGATTCGCCGTGCCTCCGCGTCAAGCCAAATCCCGACACCGACAGCGCCGGGTGGCGTCAGCTCGGCGTCGAGGTCTACGGGAGTGTGCTCCTCAACTCGTGGCTCGACCGCGACCTCGGGATCGCCGGACGGGTCGTGATGGACGACGGCTCGTCGCACCTGGTCGACGTGCGCCGCCCAGTGGCTCGTGTGCCGCAGTTGGCGATCCATCTCGATCGCGGCGTGAACGACACCGGGCTCAAGCTCGACGCCCAGCAGCACGTCCATCCGGTCTGGGGGAGCGGGACGTCGACGCCTGGCGAGTTCGCCGATTGGCTCGCCGACGCGGCGGGGATCGACCGGCCGGCCTGGTGGGAGCTGTGCCTCTACGATGTGCAGGGCGCGGCCGTGCTGGGTGGCGATGTGTCGCTGCTCGCCAGCGGCCGGCTCGACAACCAGGTGTCGTGCTGGGCGGCGACGACGTCGCTGGCCGCCTCGCAGGCGGCTGATGAGGTGTCGATGATCGTGCTGAACGACCACGAGGAGGTCGGGTCGGAGAGCACGACCGGTGCCAGTGGACCACTCCTCGAGCATGTCGTCGAGCGGCTCGTCACCGGGCGCGGCGGCACGCGCGACGACTACCTCCGCGCGCTGGCGGCCTCGACGTGCGTGTCGGCCGACAACGCCCACGCGGTACACCCCAACTACCCGGAGCGTCACGAACCCACCCACCGGCCGATGGTCAATGCCGGCCCGGCGATCAAGCTGAACGGCAACCAGCGGTACGCGACCTCGGCGCCGACGGCCGCTGTGTTCCAGCGCGCGTGCGCAGCGGCCGGTGTGCCGTGGCAGGTCTTCGTGTCCCGCAACAACATGCCGTGCGGCTCGACGATCGGACCACTCACCGCGACGCGGCTGGGGATCGCCACCGTCGACGTCGGCGTGCCGCAGCTCTCGATGCACTCGGCGCGCGAACTCTGCGGCGTCCACGATCCCGCCTGGCTGGCGTCGGCCCTCGCTGCCTACTTCGTGTCGTGAAGTAGCCCGACGCGTCGCTGGGCCTCGTCGTACAGCCGCTGCAACTCGTCGTGCAACCGGTCCGAGTGCTCCTTGAGCACGGTGCGCGGGAGACGCTCGCCGGCACCGATCGGCGCCGGGATCGGCGGTCCGATCACGACGTGCACCTTGCGCGGGAAGACGAGACGAGAACCACGCGGCATCACCCGATCGGAGCCACCGATGCCGACGGGCACGATCGGCACGCCCGCCTTGGCTGCCACGTAGGCCGCGCCGTCGAACAGCGGTTGCACGATCGGCCCGTCCTTGCGCTCGCCCTCGGGGTACAGCACGAGCACCTCGCCCATCCCGAGCACTTCGATGCAACGCCGCAAGGCTTCGCGATCCGCCGTGCCGCGGGTGACCGGGAACCCGCCGAGGGCCGACAACAGCCAGCCGAACGCGCGGTTGCGCCACAGCGTGTCCTTGCCCATGTATCGCAATCGACGACGCGTCACGCAGCACGCGATCGGCGTGTCGACGTACGAGCGGTGGACCGGCGCCAGCACGAACGCGCCCGTGCGGGGCACGTGCTCACGCCCCTCGATCGACATGCGCGTGTACAGCCGTGTGATCGTCGCCGCGATCGCCCGGGCGACCTGATACGCGAGCCGGCTCGTCAGGCCGTCCCCGGCCAGGTGCGACACGACGCGACTCATGCCAGCAGCCCGACGATCTCGTCCACGACCTCGTCGATGCTCATGTCACTGGTGTCGACCACGATCGCGCCGTCGACCTCGAGCAGGGGGCTGTCGGCACGCGTCGAGTCGAGACGGTCGCGCTCGACGATCGCCGATTCGACCTCGTGCAGGTCGCCCCCGATCTCGCCGACCCGGCGTTCCGCTCGGACGCGGGGCGACGCCGTGACGTACAGCTTCAACCGGGCGTCGGGGAACACGACCGAGGCGATGTCGCGACCTTCGACGACGCCCCCGCCGCGCACCCGCACCCACGACCGTTGACGTTCGACGAGCTCGGCACGCACGGCGCTGTTCGCCGCGACGACGCTGACCGCTTGCGTCACGTCGCGCCCGCGGATCGCCACCGTGGCGTCGATGCCGTCGACGCGCACGCCGTCGTCGTCGACGTCGAGGGTGATCTCCCGAGCGAGCTCGGCGACGGCGTCGGCGTCGTGCACCGGCACCCCGCGTCGCATCGCGGCGTACGTGACGGCCCGGTACATCGCACCGGTGTCGAGGTAGTCGAGACCCAGGCGGCGGGCGACGGCCCGCCCGACGGTGCTCTTGCCGGCACCAGCGGGACCGTCGATGGCGATCACGATCGGCGCCGTCATCGGTGAGGGCTTACCACGACGTTCCGAGCGGGCGACCCTCGTCGTAGCCGGCGTGGCTCTGGATCCCGACGACGGCGCGCTCGTGGAGCTCGCTGATCGTCGCCGCACCGGCGTACGTGCACGCCGAGCGCACGCCTGCGACGATCTGGTCGATGATGTCCTCGACGCCCGGCCGCACGGGATCGAGGTACATGCGCGAGCTCGAGATCCCCTCTTCGAACAGCTCCTTGCGCGCCCGGTCGAGCTCGGTCTCGGCACGGTTGCGACTCTTCACCGCACGGTTCGACGCCATGCCGAAGCTCTCCTTGTAGAGGCGGCCGTCCGGATCGCGCAACGTGTCGGCGGCCGACTCGTACGTGCCGGCCAACCATGAACCGAACATCACGTTGGCGGCCCCTCCCGCCAGCGCCAGTGCGACGTCGCGTGGCCAGCGGACACCGCCGTCGGCCCAGATGTGCTTGCCGAGCCGCGCCGCCGCGTCCGAGCACTCGACGACCGCGGTGAACTGCGGCCGGCCGACACCGGTCATCATCCGCGTCGTGCACATCGCACCAGGTCCGACGCCGACTTTGACGATGTCGGCGCCGGCGTCGATGAGCTGGCGCGTTCCATCGGGCGTCACGACGTTGCCGGCGACGATCGGTGTGTCGGGAACCGCCGCGCGCACCTGCTCGACGACGTCGAGTACGGCGGTCTGGTGGCCGTGGGCGGTGTCGATGACGAGGATGTCGACGCCCATCGCGGCGAGCGCCACCGCCCGCCCCACAGGGTCGGCGTTGATGCCGACGGCGACGGAGATCAGCAGCCCACCGTCGGCGTCGACGGCCGGACGGTAGATCGTCGAGCGCAACGCGCCTTTCGACGTGAGGACGCCGAGCAGGCGCCCGTCGGCGTCGGTCACGGGCGCCATCGAGAGTCGTGCCTGGGTCAGCGTCTCGAACGCCTTCGCCGGCTCGACGTCGGCGGGAAGCGTCACCAGATCGCTGCTCATCACGTTTCGCAACTGGGTGAACCGGTCGAAACCAGCCGCGTCGTGCTCGGTGAACACACCGACCGGATGCCCGTCGGAGTCGACGACGACCACCGCGCCGTGGGCGCGCTTGTGCACCAGCCCGAGCGCGTCGCCGATCGTGTGACTCGGCGTCAACGTGATCGGTGTCTCGAACACGGGATGGCACGCCTTGACGAACCTCACCACCGACTCGATGACGTCGACGGGGATGTCCTGGGGCAGGACCGCGACGCCACCGCGGCGAGCGACGACCTCGGCCATGCGGCGGCCGGCAACCGCGGTCATGTTCGACACGACGAGCGGGATCGTGGTCCCGACGCCATCCGGTGTCGTGAGATCGACGCCGAAGCGCGAGCCGACAGCCGACAGGCTCGGCACCATGAACACGTCGTTGTAGGTGAGATCGTGAGTTGGGCTCGCATGGAGCATGCGCATGGCCGCACCAGGTTAACGGCACGACCCCATCGCCCTACGCTGCGGGATCATGACGGTGCCGGTGGTCCTCGTGCACGGGTGGGGTGGCTCGTTCGAGTCGACGTGGGAGCGCACGGCGTTCACCGCCCTCCTCGCCGACGCCGGCCGGGAGGTGATCGGCGTCGACCTGCTCGGCCACGGCACCGCGCCCAAGCCCCACGACCCGGAGGCCTACGCCGACCTGACGGTGCGGGTCGTCGAGGCCCTGCCCGCCGGTCCCGTCGACGCGGTCGGGTTCTCGCTCGGCGCGTTGACGCTCCTGCGGACCGCGATCGCCGCTCCGGACCGGTTCCAACGCCTGGTGCTCGCGGGGATCGGGCGCAACGTGTTCGAGCGCGACGACGCGGCGACGGCGCGCATCCTGGCCGGCGTCGACGGAACCGCCGAACCGGATGACAATCTCGCCCGCCTGTTCGGCCAGTACGCGGCACTTCAAGGCAACGACCCGATCGCGCTGGCAGCTGTGCTGCGGCGTCCCGACCCGGGCCCGATCACGCCGGCGGATCTCAGCCGCATCGCCTGTCCGGTGCTCGTGGTTCTCGGCGACCACGACTTCGCCCACCCGGCCGACGCGCTCGTCGAGGCGCTCCCCGATGCCCGCTACGTGGAGTTGCGCAACACCGATCACTTCGCGACACCCGAGTCGTTCGCGTTCATCGACGCCGTGCTCGAGTTCCTCGACGCCGTGCCCGCCTGATGCCTGAAGCCCCGGACCGTGGCAGGGCGGATCGCGGGCTCGTCACCACCGACGTCGGCGTGGCCGTCGGCCGGCTCCGGGAGGGCGGACTCGTCGCGGTGCCCACCGAGACCGTCTACGGCCTCGCCGCCGACGCCGAGAACCCGTCGGCCGTCGCCCGCATCTTCGAGATCAAGGGCCGACCGGCCGGCCACCCCTTGATCGTGCACCTCGGGGACGCCGACCAGCTGGCCGGGTGGGCGCGCTCGATCCCGAGGTCCGCGCGTGTCCTGATCCGCTCGTGCTGGCCCGGCCCACTGACCGTGCTCCTCGAACGCGGCCCGCGAGTGCTCGACGTCATCACCGGCGGGCGGCCGGCCGTCGCGATCCGCGTGCCATCGCACCCGATGACGCGCGAGCTGCTCGCCCGGTTCGGCGGCGGGGTGGCGGCACCGTCGGCGAACCGCTTCGGGCGGGTGAGCCCGACGACCGCGGCCCACGTCGTCGACGATCTCGGCGCGCTGCTCGACCCTGCGCGCGACGTGATCCTCGACGGAGGCCCGACGCCGGTCGGCGTCGAGAGCACGATCGTCGACTGCACCGTGGAACCGCCCCAGATCCTGCGGCCCGGCGGGATCCCGACCGAGGACATCGTCCGCCTGCTGGACGGCGACGTCTCCGCCGCCGCCGGACCGGCACGCGCGAGCGGGATGCTGGAGGCCCACTACGCGCCGCGCTGTGAGGTCCGCCTGGCCGAATCACTCGAACAGGCGGAGCAGATCGTCGCCGGATTGCGTCTGACGGGCCTGCACGCCGACGTGCTCGATCACGGCGATGATCTCGTCGACGCGGCCCGCAACCTGTACGGCGAGCTCCGTCGCGCCGATGAGCTGGCACTCGACGTGCTGGTGGCGGTCCTCCCACCGGCGCGGGGCCTCGGTCACGCGATCCGCGACCGCCTCACGAAGGCGGCGAAGGGTTCGACCCGAGCTGGTCCCAATCGAGGCGATTGAGGTTCGCCACCCACGCATCGCGCACGACGTCGAGATCGGGCAACGTTGCACCATCGAAGGTGGCGACCGCGATGCTCACGGAACTGGCGCCTGCGTCGGCCACGATGTCGAGCCGGCACCAGCAGTCGAACGGTTCACCGAGGTGCGACTCGAGCACGTACGGGGGATCGTCGACGAGCACCTCCCCCATCCAGTTGGCGACGACGAGCACTGCCTCGAACGTCTCCACCGGGAGGGCCTCGACCGTGAACGAGGGACTGTCGGCGGCCACCAGCGGCCACCGTCCCGGCACCGCATCATCAGGTCGAGGATCATCAGATCGCGAGTCATCAGGTCGAGGGTCGTCGGCTGCCGACGGAGGGGGGCGGCTCAGTGCGATCAACGCCGCGTCGGCAGCGGCATTGATCGCCTGCATCCCCGCCGCGTCACCCCCGTGGTCGGGATGAGCCCGCTTGGCCAGCCGGCGTCGCGCCCGGTGCACGTCGTCGGCCGTCGACGTCGGGTCGATGCCGAGCAGCTCGAACGGGTCCCGCTCCATCGGGCGCACTCAGTCCTTGGGCGCCAAGTCACCGCGCAGCGCCGCATACCTCGCCCGCACCCCGACCGGGTCGGCGGATCCGTCGGGCTCGACCGGCTCCGAACGGCCCAACCCCCAACGCTGGGCGATCGAGGCGTGCGGCTCGCCGGTGAGCGTCGCCGCCGCTTGCACGCATGCGCCGGCGGCCACGGCTTCGTCGGCGGTGGTGACGAATACCGGCCGGTCGCACAATCCGGCGAACACGGCTCGCACCGCGGCCGAGCGAGCACCGCCACCCGCCAGCACGATCCGGTCCACGTCGCAGTGCGCCGCGAGCGCGTCGACCCCGTCGAGCAGTCCGCACACCACCCCGTCGACGGCGGCCCGCGCGAGCTGCTCGCGAGTGACGTCGGTTCGCAATCCTCCCAGGACACCGGTCGCGTCGGGCCGGTTCGGTGTGCGCTCCCCGTCGAAGTACGGCAGCAGCGCGAGCGTCCCGGCGTCACCCGCCATCGCCAATCGGTCGAACTCGACCTGATCGACCCCGAGCAGACCGCGTACCGCGTCGAGCACCTTGGCCGCGTTCAACGTGCAGACGAGTGGCAGGTAGCGACCCGTCGCGTCGGCGAATCCCGCCACGGCGCCGGTCGGGTCAGCCGAGGGGCGGTCCGACACGCCGAAGACGGTGCCGGACGTCCCGATCGACACGACGGTGTCGCCGAGGGCGAGCGCCAATCCGAGCGCGGCAGCCATGTTGTCGCCGGTCCCCGGTGCGACCACCGCATCGCCCCACTTGCCAGCGGCCTCCAGCGGCGCGAGGACGCGTGGCACCGCGGACGTCCAGTCGCGATCGCGGTCGACGACACCGAGGAGGTCGAACCGGTACTCACTCGTCGCGGGCGACCAGTACCCGGTTCCTGACGCGTCTCCCCGGTCGGTCACGAGCTCGCCGGTCAGCACACCCGTGAGCCGCAACGTCAACCAGTCGTGCGGCAGCAGCACGTGAGCGAGGCGAGCCCACGCGTCGGGCTCCTTGCGGTGCAGCCACGAGAGCTTCGTGATCGTG
>DASUEW010000346.1:0-10900 GCA_036274875.1 Ilumatobacteraceae bacterium | reverse complement strand
GAGAGCACGTCGATCGCCTGGACCCTGCCCACGACGGCGGTCGCGGTGTCGGCGGTGACGAGCGGCGCCCGGTTGGGCTCGATGGCCGCCACGGTCACGACCAACACCGTCCCGGGCACGACATTGCCGTGCAAGTCGTCGACGAGATACGTGAACGGCACGAGCTCGGGCGCGCCAGCCCGCGCCGTGACACGCAGCGTGTCGCCGTCGACCACGGCCTCGAGCCCCGGCGGCAAGGGTGACACCACCGAGAGCTGCATCGGATCGCCGTCGGGATCGCTGTCGTTCGAGAGCACGTCGATCGCCTGGACCCTGCCCACGACGGCGGTCGCGGTGTCGGCGGTGACGAGCGGCGGGCGGTTCGGCTCGACGTCGGCGACGGTGACGACCAACACCGTTCCGGGTACGACGTTGCCGTGCAAGTCGTCGACGAGGTACGTGAACGGCACCAGCTCGGGCGCGCCGGCCCGGGCGGTGACACGCAGCGTGGAGCCGTCGACCACGGCTTCGAGCCCGGGCGGCAAGGGCGTCATGACCGCGAGCTGCAGCGGATCGCCATCAGGGTCTCGGTCGTTGGCGAGCACCGACACCGCCGTCGGGGTGTTGCGCCGGAGCCGGACCGCGTCGGGCTGAACGATCGGGGGACGGTTCTCGTCCTGCGGCTGGGCGATCTCGACGGTGACGGTGGCCGGCTCGCCCGTCGCCTCGAACGAGTCGACGGGACGGTAGGCGAACGTCGCCCGGCCGGACGCCCCACGAGGTGGTTGGTATCGCAGCGCGGGGAGCCCGGACGGGCCGATGGTCTCGGTGACGACTCCACCGATGTCGGGCGGAGTGAACGATGCCACCCGCAGCGCGTCGCGCTCGGGGTCGACGTCGTTGAGGAGCACGTCGATCACGACTCCGACGTCCCCACCGGTCTCGGCCACGTCGTTGCGGGCGACGGGTGCCTGATTCAGAGCGTCGACCGGCAGGAGCTCGAGGATGACGGATGCCGTCGCCTCGGTGCCGTTGCCGTCGACGATCGTGTACTCGAACCGATCGAGGCCGACGTGGCCAGGTTCGGGCTGGTAGACCACGGTGGAGGCACTCGCGATGTCGACGGTGCCGTGGGCGGGGGTCCCGACGTCGACCACCGCGATCGCCTCGCCGTCGGGGTCGTAGTCGTTCGCCGTCACCACGACGGACACGGCCTTTCCGCTGCGTGACGTGACCGGATCGTCGATCGCCACCGGTGGGTCGTCGATGCCGTTGTCGTCCGGTTCTCGCTCGGTGGTCGCCGGATCGTCGCCGGGCTCGACGACACCACCGCCCGGCGAACCCGATGAAGACCCGTCGTCGATCACCTCACCGGACTCGCCGAGCAGCGGGGTGTTGGCGTCGTTCTTGCGGATCGCGTTGATTCCCCACGGGTTGATCGACCAGACGAGGTCGCCGGCCGAGTCGTCGACCCACACGAGGTCGACGTTGGCGGCGACAGCCAGCTCGGCGCTCGCCGGCACGGTTGCGACGACATCGTCGAAGATGCGTCGATCGCGCCAGTCGATTCGAACGATCGCAGGTGGCGCCTGGCGGATCAGCGCCGCCGCGTCGCCGGCGATGACGAGCCGGTCGGCGCCATCGATGTCGAGACCATCGATCGTGACGTGCTCGTCGACGCCATCGCGTCCGATGCACCACAGGTCGTCGTCGGCGCCGAGCCAGGCACAGTCGGCGGCCGGGCCCTGGACCTGGACGACCAGCTCGCTCGTCTGAACATCCTGGGGCAGGTCGACCCAGTCGCCGTCATGGAACCGGGCACGTGCGCCGTCGCGATCGAGTACGAACGCCGCGCTGCCGATCAGCGCGAGAACCGGATCAGAGACGTCGAGCGTGACCTCCTCGACCTCGGTCGACGTCGTGCGCAGCAGGCGCCGGCCGTCGGTCGACCACACGGCGCCGTCGGGCGCCACGCCCGCCTGTGCGGACGCATCGACGTCGAACGGGATCGATTCGCCACTGAGAGAGAGCAGTGCGGCCTCGGATGTGGTGGGTGCGACGACGACGAGCCCGGTGCGCCCCACCCCGGCGACGGCGTTGGGCTCGGCGAGAGGCGCCACCGCCAGCCCGGGACCCAGTCGGAGCTCCGCCGAATCGATCAGTCGCGCTTCTCCGCTCGAGCCGTCGAGGAGGTATGCCCCACCTGCCCCCTCGGCCACGGCGAGCGGCGAGCCGTCGGCAGCTGCGTCGAGCCGGACGAGGGCTTGACCGCTGTAGCCGTCGGCGAGCACCACACGACCGGTCGCCCGGTGCACGAACCATCGGGTGGCCCGTGTCGCGGACGCGTCGATCGCGGGCAGCCCGTCAGAGCTGACGACCGCGACGACCGCCGTGAGCGCAGAAGCGGAAACCGCTACGATCGCGACCGCGCGCCGCCAGGGGACCGCCTGCGCGTTCACCACGTCATGCTACGGGGGGTATCTGGTAGGTGACGCGGCGATACCACAATAAGAGGCCAACTTGACACGCTGCGTCGTAGCCTCAGGTCGTATGGATGCCGTATGGATGTCGTGATCCGCACCCCACACGGTGAGGCAGAGATCACGATCGCTCGCGCCGGGGAGGCGGCCGCGATCGCCGACATCGTCGAGCGCGTGACCGGAAGTGCGTCACCGCCGACCGCCGACGTCGACGGGCGGGCGATCCTCACGACGGCGACGATCGACGGCTCGGGCGTGGTCACCGGTTCGGTGATCGATCTGGGCCCGTCGACCCGGGCAGCTCCGCAGGACGCCGTGCTCGAGCTCGTCCAGGTCGCCGGTTGGGGCGCCGGGGCCCGCCAAGCGCTCGGGCCGGGAACCTACCGGATCGGCCCGGGCCGGCGTGTCAACGCCACCGACCTCGATCTCGCGCATGTCGACAAGATCGCGTTCGAGATCTCGATCGGCACCGAGGCGGCGGCGACGGTGACGGTTGGCGATGAGGAGGTCCGGATCGACGGCGTCGTCATCGAAGGCTCGGCCACGTGGGACGGCGGCATCCTCGACGTCGCGGGCCGCGCGTTCGAGCTCGACCGCAGCGTCGGTCGGAGCGATCCTCGAACGCAGACGTCCGCCGGCGAACCATCCGGCACCGTGGTGTTCAATCGCCCGCCACGCCCGGCGCGAGCACCGCCCCCGCCGCCACTCACCGTCCCCGACCGGCTGGACGCCACCCATGTGCCCGGGCGTACCCCACGCCCGACACGTCGCCATCACGATGGTTCTGCCCCCGTCGACCAGCACTCGCAGCTGGCATTCCGTGCCGAGATCGCGGTGCGGCGCGGCGCCGAACGCGGCCGTCGTCACGACCTCTTCCCGCACATCGCGCGAGCCGTGCACCTGGCGGGCACGACCTCGCCGCAGCTGTGGTCGACACGTCCCGACGACGACGAAGCGTTCGAGTTCGCGATCGGCCTCGGCGACATCGAATGGCAGCCGGAACTGACCTTCGCGGGCAGCCCGGCCGCGGCCCCCGATTCGATCGTGGCCGAGCTGGGCCCGCTGGCGATGGTGCCGGTCACCATCGATCTCCGCGACGAGCGGGGAACGGCGTTCGTGGGCTCGAGCGAGTTCACGCGGGCGGCCGCTCGCGGGTTACTCGTGGAGGCGTGTGTCCAGCACGGACCCGCCGACGTCGACCTCGTCGTCCTCACCGACCCCGATCGGGCGCCGGTGTGGGAGTGGGTCAAGTGGTTGCCGCACAGCCGCACGTCGGGTGTCGCCCAGGTGCTCGTGGCTCTCGACCAGATCGACGGTTGGGCGGCTTCGACGAGAGAGCGACGTCAGGTTGGGCCAGGACTGAACCACATGACGCTCGCCGTCGTCGACCAGGCGGCGTGGTGGCGTGATCGCGGGGCGCCATTGCGCCCCGTGATGAACGACCGGTCGCGGCCGGTGCGGTTCGTCGTGCTCGCCGACAGCGCGAATGACGTGCCCACGCTGTGCACCACCGTGGTGACGGAACAGCCCGGCGATCTGGCGCGGGTCGAGAGGTTGGGCCAACGAAGTGTCGTCGACAACGTGCAGCTGTTCCTCATCCCGACTGCCGTCGCGTCGGCGACGGCGCGCCGGTTGGCGCCACTCGACGACCCCGAGCTTGCCGTACCCGCGGCCAGCACGCTCCCGGTATCGGTGCCGATCCCGCAGCTGCTCGGCGCGGCGAACCTTGCCGCGGCAACGATCGCCGCTCGGTGGCGGACGACCAACGAGCGGACCGACGCCCGCGTCCCCATCGGAGTGACCCACCGTGGAACCGTCGACATCGACCTCGAGCGCGACGGACCGCACGTGCTCATCGGCGGGACGGCGGGAGCGGGAAAGAGCGAACTGCTCCGGAGTCTGGTGACGGGGCTGGCGGTGGGCCTCCCACCCGACGCCATCACGTTCGCCCTCCTCGACTTCGCCGGCCGGTCGACGTTCGGACCGTGCGCCGAGCTCCCGCACGTCGTGATGCACCACGACTCGTCCGACGTGCACCTGGCCGAGCGAGCCCTGCGGTGCCTGCGAGCCGAACTGCTCGGGCGCGACGAGCGGGTATGGCGCGGCTTCACGTTGCCACGGTTCATCATCGTCGTCGACGAGCCGGCCGCGATCGCGATCGGGCATCCTCAGCTCGTGTCGTCCGTCCTGGAGATCGCCACTGATGGCCAACGGCTCGGCGTCCACCTGATCGTCGCCACCGAGCGCCCGTCGAAGGTGCTCGAGAGCGCGAACGCGCCGACGATCGGGGTGCGCATCGCGCTGCACATCTCCGACGAACGTGAGTCGGACGTGTTGATCGGCTCGCGCAACGCCACGCGGGTGCCGCGGCGGATCCCCGGCCGCGGCCTGATTCGAGTGCGTGACGCCGAACCGGTCGAGTTCCAGGCGGCCGTGGTGTCAGCGTCGAGCTCCTCCGACGATGGTCACGACCTCGAGCTCCGGCCGTATGTCATTGGGCGCGAGCTGACGCCGATGGAGAGGCGCGTCGTGCGCGAGTCCAACGGCAGCGCTCGCGATGCTGGTCTCGGATCGACTGCCCGCAACGACTTGTCGCGGCTCGTCGGCGAGATCACCGACGCCGCGGCAGCAGTCGGGCAGGTGCGATCGCGCCAGCTCTGCCCGGATCCACTCCCCGACGTCCTCGACCGTCGTCGCCTCGCCACTGAACGTCCCGGCGGCGGTGTGCCGTTCGCGCTGGTCGACCTGCCGGATCAACTGCGCCAACGGATCCGGTGGTGGGAGCCCGGGGAATACGGCAGCCTGCTGATCTACGGCGACGAGCGGGCCGGTACCGCGGGGGTCCTCGCGTCACTCGCGCTCGGCGGCGCCGAGCGGTACACCGCTGACGACCTCCACCTGTACGTGATCGACGCGGGCAGGCTCGCTCCGCTCGGTGCGCTGCCACATACGGGCGCGGTCGTGCGGCACGACGAGGTCAGCCGCGTTGCGCAGCTCGTCGACCTCGTGGGAGAGCAGCTTGACGACCGGATGGCCGCGGCGGAAACTGGCAGGCGGGGCGCGATGTCATCGGATCGAGGCGCAGACCTCCCAGTTCTCGTCGTCATGCTCGATGACGTCGGTGCGCTCCGACAACATCTTGACGATCGCGCGAGGGACGAACGCGCGAAGGACGACCGCTGGACACCCGACGACGTGTTCGCCGGAATCGCCCGGATCATCCGCGACGGTCCGGCCGTCGGCATCAGCACGGTCGCGACCGCGGTGTGCGAACGCGACGTGCCCGCGGACTGGGCCGCCCACATCCCGTCACGGCTGGTGATGCAGCTCGCCGAACCGTCGGCGTACGCGTCGTTCGGGTTTCGACCGATCGACCTCCCGCGGTTCGTCGCCGGACGGGCGCTCGACCCGGCAGATCGCGTCGAGCTCCAGATCGCCGATCCCCCACCAAAGTTGGCCGAGGCCGTCGCCGCGCTCGCCGCCGAACCGGCCGGGGTCCGTCCCCCGGTGCACCTGGAGGAACGATCGCCATGACTCGGCGCGGCGATGGGATCGGACTGGAGGTGACCACGTCGGTGGTGCGTGGCGTCCGTCTCGATCAGGATGAGCCCCGCCGCGTCGTGGCGGCCAGCGAGGCCCCGATCAGCCGCTTCGACGACGAAGCCGCCGTGCTCGACGCACTCGTGCGCGTGCACGGCCAGCTCGGAGACCCGTCCCGGAGTCACCCGTCGACCACGCGCGCGGCGTGGTTCCCGGTCGGATCCACGATGCAACGGCTCGACGCGACGGGCCGCACCGGGCCCGAGCTCAACGCCATGCGCCACGACCTCGCCGAACGATCCGGCATCACGTCGACGATGCTGATCGAGGTCGAGGCTCGGCGATGGATGCTCGTGCTGCGATGGGACCACGTCGCCGCGAACCGCCTGGAACGGTTGCTCGAGCGGGCCGGCTTCGCCGATGCGTCGGTCGAACCAGCGCCCGTCGCCTTCGGCCGTGTCGTCGGGATGGCGACACCCGTGGCGCGGCGTGACGCCTCGAACGGTCATTCGTGGGCGGCGGTCTACGACGCCGGTGTGCCGATCGCGGCGACCACCGTGCCCCAGGCATCTCGCGAGTATCCGGGCATGGCGATCGCCGTCGGGGCCACCGCGTTGCATCGTCTCGACGACGTGCTCGGCGCGGCTGAGCTGGCCGACCTCGTCGACGAGATCGCCGCCGCCGCGATCGCGTCCACCGGGAAGACCGGCGAGCTCGATCTGCAGCTCGTGCTCGCCAGTGATCCGTATCCCCCGTTCCCACCGCACGACCTGCGAGCCCCGCAACGTCAAGCGGTGGCGCTCGGTGCCGCCGCAGGCGCCGCCGGGTTGGCGGGGCGGCTCAGGCCCGTCGACGTCCTCGCCCCGACCGGATCGCCAGCGGCGGCTGACACTCGGCGCCCGTGGGCGATCGAGCGAGTCGTCGAGCTGCCGCCACGAGTGCGCGCCCGCCGGCGGCCGTGGTGGCGCCGGTTCGGCCCGCTGTCTCAGTCGTGGTCGAGGAAGCCCGGCCGCTCGCCGAAGACGGCAACCGCCTGGCGAAGCGGCACCAGGTCGCGGCGCTGACGACGCTCCGCCTCGGCGCTGGCGTTCGCCGCCAACGACCTGGCTCCCTCCAGCTCGGACCGCAAGCGGGCGTTCTCGGCCTCGAGCGTCATCACCCGCTTGATCCCTTCGAGGTTCAGTCCCTGATCGGCGAGCTCGGCGATCCGGCGCAAGATCTCGATGTCGTCGTCGCTGTAGCGGCGGTTGCCACCTTGGGTACGGGCCGGGAGCACGAGGCCCCGGCGTTCGTAGATCCGCAACGTCTGGGGGTGCATCCCGGCCAGTTCGGCGGCGACCGAGATCACGTAGACCGCCCGCGTCCGGGTGCGTTGCTGGCTGCTGCGATCGCTCATGACAGGCACCTCACAGTTTGCGCCATCACATCTTGCTTCGTGGGTTCTCGGACGTCGCCGCGGCGAGCTTCTCGATCGCCTCGCGCTCACCGTCGGTCAGCTGGGTCGGCACGTCGACCTCGACGGTGACGATCAGGTCGCCCGTCGTGGTTCCGCCCTTCTTGGTGACGACGATGCCCTTGCCGCGGACCCGGTGCCGGGAGCCACTCTGCGTTCCCGGCTTGATCCGCAACGTGACCCGCTGGCCGTCGAGCGTCGGCACGTCGATGTCGCCTCCGAGCGCGGCCTCGGCGAACGTGACCGGCACCTTCACGGTGAGGTCCTTGCCGGACCGGCCGAACAGCCGATGCGGGGTCACCTTGATCTCGACCAGCAGGTCGCCCGCCGGGCCGCCGTTGCGGCCGGGTGAGCCGCGCCCCTTGAGACGGATCGTCTGGCCGTCGGTGACGCCCGCCGGGATGCGGGCCTGCACCTCACGCGGCCGGCGCTCGATGCCGGACCCTTTGCACGTCGGGCACGCGTGCTCGACGACCACCCCCCGGCCCTGGCACACGCGGCACGGCGACGAGAACGAGAACATGCCCTGGTTGTCGTCGACGACGCCGCGGCCGCCGCACTGCGAACACACCTTGGGAGCCGTGCCGGGCTTGGCGCCCGAGCCGTGACACGTCGAGCACTGGGCGTCGCTCGTGAGGTAGAGGGTGGTGGTCAGCCCGCGCGCGGCGTCGGCGAAGTCGAGTGTCAGCGCGGCGCTGACGTCGGTGCCGCGTTGTGGACCGACTCCGCTCGCAGCGCGCCCACCGCGGCCGGCGCGCCCGAACATCTGCCCGAGCAGGTCACCGATTCCGCCGCCCTGCATGTCGCCGACGTTGAACGTGAAACCGCCTGGGCCACTGCCCATGCCACCGCCGCCCATCGGGCCGAGACGGCGGACCTCGTCGTACTCCTTGCGCTTGGTGTCGTCACCCAGCACGTCGTAGGCCGCAGACACCTCCTTGAACCGTTCCTCGGACGACGCATCACCAGGGTTCTTGTCGGGATGGAGCTCACGTGCCAGCTTGCGGTACGCCTTGGTGATCTCCTTCGGCGCCGCGTCGTCCTTGACGCCGAGCACCTTGTAGTAGTCCTTCTCGAACCACTCGCGTTGCGCTGCCACGTTCACTCACCTCCTTCGACTGACTCGGCCTCGAAAACCTCGGCCTTCAACGACTCATCGACCACCCTCAATCGCGGGTGCGCACCATCGCCGGCCGCAGGGTGCGGCCCTTCCACCGGTATCCGCTGCGCATCACCTCCGACACCATCACGTCGCCACCGTCAACGGGCTCGTGGGCCACGGCCTCGGCGACTTCCGGATCGAACGGCTGGCCCTCGAGGTCGACGGTCTCGAGGCCGTGCTTCTTCAGTTCCGTCAGCATCGCGTTGAGCAACGGGCCCACTTCGTCGGGATGCCGCACGTACGCCGCTTCGGCGGCATCGAGGACCGGCAGCAGCGCCTCGGCCAGTCGACCGGTCGCCCGATCGATGTCTTCGGCCATCTGCGCCGCGGTTCGCTTGCGGTAGTTCTCGAAGTCGGCCTGCAGCCGCAGCGCGATGTCCTTGAACTGGTCGCGCTCTTGCATCACGGCGTCGAGCTCACTGAGCTCCCCGGCCAGGTCGACGTCGGGGTCGACGACCGGCACCTGGCCGGTCAGGTCCTCGACCTCGCTGTCGCGCTCGACGGAGGGGTTCATGAGCTCGTCGTTGGCCGCTTCGCTCATGTCGTCCCTCGTCGCGTCGTTCATTGTTCGTCGTCGACGATCTCGGCGTCGACGATCTCGGCGTCGACGATGTCGTCGTCGCCATGCCCGTCGGCACCGCTCTGACCGGAGGCGGAGCTACCGGTGGCGTTGGCGTCGCGGGCGGCTGCCTCGTAGAGCTTCTGACTGAACGCCTGGCTCGCCGACATGAGCGCTTCGGTCGCCGACTTGATGGCGTCGTAGTCGTTGCCGTCGAGGGCCTTCTTGAGGTCGCCCAGCGGGCCCTCGACCGCCGCCTTCTCGTCGGCCGTCACCGTGTCGCCCTGCTCACGCAGCAGCTTCTCGGTCTGGTAGACGAGCGAGTCGGCGTTGTTCCGGGTCTCGGCCTCGGCGCGGCGCTTGCGGTCGTCCTCGGCGTGTGCCTCGGCGTCCTTGATCATCTGGTCGATGTCGTTCTTGTCCAACGTCGACTGGCCGGTGATCGTCATCGACTGCTCCTTGTTCGTCGCCCGGTCCTTGGCGGACACGTGGACGATCCCGTTGGCGTCGATGTCGAACGTGACCTCGATCTGCGGCACTCCCCGCGGTGCCGGCGGCAGTTCGACGAGCTGGAACTTGCCGAGCGTCTTGTTGTAGTTCGCCATCTCGCGTTCACCCTGGAGGACGTGGATCTCGACCGAGGGCTGCATGTCCTCGGCCGTCGTGAACACCTCGGTGCGCTTGGTCGGGATGGTCGTGTTGCGCTCGATGAGCTTGGTCATCACGCCGCCCTTGGTCTCGATCCCGAGTGACAAGGGAGTGACGTCGAGCAGCAGCACGTCCTTCACGTCGCCGCGCAGCACGCCGGCCTGGATCGCGGCGCCGACGGCGACGACCTCGTCGGGGTTGACGGTCTTGTTCGGCTCCTTGCCGGTGAGATCGATCACGAGATCCTGCACCGCCGGCATGCGTGTCGAGCCACCGACGAGGATCACGTGGTGCAGGTCGCCCTTGCTGACACCGCCGTCCTTGAGGGCTTGCTCGAACGGCACCCGGCAACGCTCGATCAGGTCGGCCGTCATCTCTTGGAACTTGGCTCGCGACAACGACTCGTCGAGGTGGAGCGGCCCTTCCGCGGTGGCGGTGATGAACGGCAGGTTGATCTGCGTCTGCTGGACCTGGCTGAGCTCGATCTTGGCCTTCTCGGCGGCCTCCTGGAGACGCTGGGCGGCCATCCGGTCAGCCGACAGGTCGACGCCGCGAGCGGCCTTGAACTGCTGGACGAGCCAGTCGATGATCCGCTGGTCCCAGTCGTCACCACCGAGGTTGGTGTCGCCGTGGGTCGACTTGACCTCGAACACGCCGTCGCCGATCTCGAGCACCGAGACGTCGAACGTGCCGCCGCCGAGGTCGAACACGAGCACCGTCTCGTCGGCGCCGCCCTTGTCGAGCCCGTACGCGAGCGCCGCCGCGGTCGGTTCGTTGATGATGCGCAGCACCTCGAGCCCGGCGATCTGTCCCGCCTCCTTGGTGGCGGTGCGCTGGGCGTCGTCGAAGTAGGCCGGCACGGTGATCACGGCCTGGCTGACCGTGTCGCCGAGATACGACTCGGCGTCGCGCTTGAGCTTCATCAAGACGCGCGCGCTGATCTCCTGGGGCGTGTACGTCTTGCCGTCGACGTCGCTGCTCTTCCAGCTCTCGCCCATGTGACGCTTGATCGAGCGGAACGTGCGGTCGGGGTTGGTGATCGCCTGACGCTTGGCCACTTCGCCGACGAGCACCTCGCC
>DASUEW010000345.1:0-4517 GCA_036274875.1 Ilumatobacteraceae bacterium | reverse complement strand
CCGGCTGGCCTCGATCGGCCCGAGGCCCATGATCTCGGGATCGAGCGCCGAGACACCGGACGACACGATGCGGGCGAGCGGCGTCAGTCCGAGCGCAGCCGCCTTCGAGTCGCTCATCACGAGCACCGCCGCGGCGCCGTCGTTGAGCGGACAGGCGTTGCCGGCGGTGATCCTGCCATCCGGCCGGAAGACCGGCTTGAGACCGGCCAACCCCTCGACCGTGGTACCGGCCCGCGGCCCGTCGTCGGCCGACACGACCGTGCCGTCGGGCAGCGTCACCGGCGAGATCTCGTCGGCGAAGAAGCCGTTCTCGACGTTGGCGACGGCGCGCTGTTGGCTCAACGCCGCGAACTCGTCCATCTGCTCGCGCGTGACGTTCTCGATCTCTGCCACGTTCTCGGCGGTCTGTCCCATCGCGATGTAGATGTCGGGCATCCCCTCGGCCGGCGTCCACGGCGCCTGGCCACCCTGCGATCGCAGCGCGGTGCGCTCGCCGGACGGCTTGAACACATCGTTCGGCGCCGTGTCGCTAGCGCCATGGCCGTACCGGCTCACCGCCTCGACCCCGGCGGCGATGAAGCAGTCGCCCTCGCCGACCTTGATGGCGTGGGCGGCCATGCGGATCGTCTGGAGGCTCGAGGAGCAGTAGCGGTTCACCGTCACGCCGGGAACATCGTCGAGCCCGGCGAGGATGGCGACGACCCTACCGATGTTGAACCCGGCCTCGCCGGCGGGCTGGCCGCAGCCCATGATGAGGTCCTCGACGTCGGATGCCTGGACCTGTGGCACCTTCGCCATCAAGGCCTTCACGATCTGCGCCGACAGATCGTCGGGGCGGATGCTGACGAGCGACCCCTTGACGGCACGCCCGATCGGGGTGCGAGCGGTGGCGACGATGACGGCTTCAGGCATGACGTTCACGTTAGTTACCCCCCGGTAGCAAACCCAACCCGTGCCGCGCGCGTGCACGAGCCCGCACAGAACGCGCGGGCGCGCCGACGTCCGTGCACGAAACCACACAGAACAGAATCTGGCCCGCACACTGACCAACGGCTCGGTGCCCGGCACGCCGCGCATCCCGAGACGCCCGTACGATCCGGTCGCATGGATCTACCTGCGGTCGCGCTCGACGAATTCGACCTGTCCGATTTCGAGTTCTGGACCGCCGAGCGAGCGTTCCGGGAAGGTGCCTTCAAGACGCTGCGCGACACCCCGGGTCTGCAGTTCTACACCGAGCGGGTGATCGAAGGCTTTCCGTTCCCGCCGGGACCCGGCTACTACGCCCTGGCCCGCCACGAGGACGTGTGGGCAGTCAGCCGCAACGCTCCGCTGTTCTGCTCGGGCCAGGGTTCGAACATCGGTGATCTCCCGCAGGAGATGAACGAGTTCTTCGGCTCGATGATCAACATGGACGATCCGAAGCACTTCCGTCTGCGCTCGATCGTGTCGAAGGGCTTCACGCCGAAGGAGGTCGCCCGGGTCGAGCAGTACGTCCACGAGAAGGCGGAACGACTCGTCGGTCGGGTGCTCGACAAGTTCCCGGAAGGGCAGTGCGACTTCGTCGAGCACATCGCGGCTCCACTACCGCTCGAGATCGTCTGCGACATGATGGGCATCCCGGAGGAGGACACGGGGCGCATCTTCGGGTGGACGAATGTGATCCTCGGTGCGGGCGACCCCGATTTCGGCGGCAACTACGAGGCGCTGATGGTCAGCGCGCTCGAGATGTTCCAGTACGCACAAGAGCTCGGTGAGAACCGCCGCGCCCACCCGACCGACGACATCACGTCGATCATGATGAACGCCGAGGTCGACGGCGAGCAGCTGACGCCACAGGAGTTCGGATCGTTCTTCATCCTGCTCGTCGTCGCCGGCAACGAGACGACCCGCAACGCCATCAGCCACGGGATGAAGGCCCTCACCGACTTCCCCGAGCAGCGCGAGCTGTGGTGGAACGATTTCGAGACGCACACCCGCACTGCCGTCGAGGAGATCGTCCGGTGGGCGACACCGGTGATCCACTTTCGCCGCACCGCGACGGCCGACGCGGAGATCGGCGGGCAGCAGTTGCACGCCGGCGACAAGGTCGTGATGTTCTACTCGTCGGCCAACCGTGACGAGCGGGTGTTCGCCGATCCGTACCGGTTCGACGTGACCCGCCCACTCCAGCCGCCACAGGCCGGGTTCGGTGCCGGCGGTCCGCACTTCTGCCTCGGCGCCAACCTCGCCCGCCGAGAGATCAGCGTGATGTTCGACGAGATTCGCCGGCGCCTGCCCAACCTGCGGATCACCGGCGAGCCCGACTACCTCCAGAGCAACTTCATCAACGGCATCAAGCACCTCCCGTGCGCCTGGACGTGAGTGGCCCGAATCACAGGCGGCGCTGATCACACGCACCGCGGGTGGTCGGCGACGGGCCGTGAAGTTGACGACGCAAACGTTTCGGGGCGAGACTCCAACCTTGCGGGTCGCGCTCGGGGAACGCGACCCCACACCAGGAGGTACCCATGCAGGTTCCAGCTCCGTTCGCGTATGAACGTGCCACCAGCGTCGACCACGCGATCTCGCTGCTCGAGCAACTCGGACCGGAGGCCAGGGTGATCGCCGGCGGGCACAGCCTGCTGCCGATGATGAAGCTCCGCCTCGCCCGGCCCGAGCACCTGATCGACATCAACGACCTCGCCGGCGAGCTCGGTTCGATCGCCATCGACGGTGACGACCTGGTCATCGGCGCCATGGCCCGCCACGCCGACCTCCTTTCATCGGCGGTCGCAGGTGAGCACTTCCCCGTTCTGCACGACGCCGAGCGCGTCATCGCCGACCCGGTCGTGCGCAATCGGGGCACGATCGGCGGATCGCTGTGCCAGGCCGACCCCGCCGAGGATCTGTCGGCCGCGCTGTCAGCATTGCACGCCGTCGCGGTGATCCGCTCGTCGGGTGGGACGCGAACCGTCCCCGTGCGCGAGCTGCACACCGGGCCGTACGAGACCGTCGTCGGCGACGCCGAACTGCTCACCGAGATCCGGGTCCCGATCCGCAACGGGTGCGGATGTGCCTACGAGAAGCTCGAACGGCGCATCGGCGACTGGGCGATCGCCGCGGCCGCGGCGGCGGTGTGGATGGACGGCGACACGATCGCCGACGCTGGCATCGGGCTGTGCGCCGTTGGCGCCGAACACTTCGTCGCACCACGTGCGGAGGCGCACCTGCGCGGACAGCAAGCGTCCGAGGAGATCATCGTCGCCGCTGCCGCGATCGCGTCGGCGGACTGCAACCCGACGACCGATCAGCGAGGGCCGGCCGAGTACAAGCGCCACCTGGCCGGTGAGTTGACCGCACGCGCGCTCCGCCGAGCTGTCGCCAGAGCGAAAGGGCAGGTGGCCTGACATGGAGATCACCATCACTGTCAACGGCGTCGAGCGGTCGGCGGAGGCCGAGCCCCGAACGCTGCTCGTGCACTTCCTGCGCGATCAGCTTCGCCTGACGGGCACCCACTGGGGCTGCGACACGTCGAACTGCGGAATCTGCGTCGTCCACATGGACGGCGTACCGGTGAAGAGCTGCACGGTGCTGGCGGCGATGGCCGACGGACACACCATCGACACCGTCGAGGGGATGGAGCGCGACGGGGTTCTCGATCCGATCCAGCAGGGCTTCATGAACTGCCACGGACTGCAGTGCGGGTTCTGCACCCCCGGGATGATGCTCACCGCCCGCTGGCTGCTCGACAACAACCCCAATCCGACCGAGGAGGAGATCCGCGACGGGCTGTCGGGGCAGCTGTGCCGCTGCACCGGCTACGACAACATCGTGAAAGCGGTCCAGTGGGCAGCCGCCAACCCGACCGCGGTGAAGACGATCGAGGAGACAATCGAGCAGGGAGCAACAGCATGACCGCGGTAGAGAATGAGGTGCCGCTCAGCGCCGCCGGCAACCCGATCGGCTTCGGCCGCATGCCGCGCAAGGAGGACGTCCGGTTCCTGCGCGGCCGGGGCAACTACGTCGACGACGTCAACCTGCCCGGCATGCTGCACAGCGCGATCCTTCGCAGCCCGTACGCCCACGCGAGGATCGTGTCGATCGACACCTCGGCTGCCGAGGCGCACCCGAAGGTCAGAGCCGTCATCACGGGCAAGGTCCTCGAAGGGCTCGGACTGGCGTGGATGCCGACGTTGTCGTACGACACCCAGGCGGTGCTGGCCACCGACAAGGTGCGCTTCCATGGCCAGGAGGTCGCGTTCGTCGTCGCCGACGACCACTACTCGGCGCGCGACGCGGTGGAGCTGATCGACGTCGTCTACGAACCGCTCGACCCGGTGATGGACGCCCAGCAGGCGCTCGCCGAGGGCGCGCCGGTCATCCGCGACGACAAGGAAGGCCAGACGAACAACCACATCTTCGACTGGGAGTCGGGCGACAAGGACGCAACGGACGCCGTGTTCGCCGGCGCCGACGTGGTCGTGTCGCAGGACATGCTCTACCCACGGTCGCACCCGGCACCGATGGAGACATGTGGC
>DASUEW010000344.1:0-5584 GCA_036274875.1 Ilumatobacteraceae bacterium | reverse complement strand
GATCCTGACGGTCAGCGACATCCTGTTCGAGTCCGGTGCGACCGAGCGGATCAGCGACGACGAGTTGAAGCGTGGCGTCGACGCGATGATGCGCCTCGCCTGCCGCGTCATCGTCGGCTGAAGCCCACTCCCCCCTGTTTGTGTCACCGAAATCGGCGAAGATCGCCGGAATCGGTGACACAAACAGCAGATCAGACGCCCTGGATCAGACGCGCTAGATCAAGCCCAGCTCGCGGACGGCGTCGCGCTCGTCGACGAGCTCGGCGGCCGAGGCATCGATCTTGGCTCGGCTGTAGTCGTCGATGTCGAGGCCCTGCACGATCTCGTAGCTCCCACCCGAGCAACGGCACGGGAAGCTGGAGATGATCCCCTCCGGCACGCCGTAGCTGCCGTCGCTCGGGATCCCCATCGACACCCAGTCGCCGTCGGGCGTGCCGAGCGACCACGACCGGATGTGGTCGATGGCGGCGTTGGCGGCCGACGCCGCCGACGAAGCTCCGCGCGCCTCGATGATGGCCGCCCCGCGCTTGGCGACGGTCGGGATGAACGTGCCGTCGACCCACTCATGATCACCGACCGCCTCGTACGCGTTGCGGCCGCCGACCTCACAGTGGAACAGGTCGGGGTACTGCGTCGTGGAGTGGTTGCCCCAGATCGTCATCCGCTTGACGTCGGTGACGGGCGCGCCCAGTTTCTGGGCGATCTGGGAGATCGCCCGGTTGTGGTCGAGTCGCGTCATCGCCGTGAAGCGGCTCGGGTCGAGGTCGGCCGCGTTCGACATCGCGATCAGGGCGTTCGTGTTGGCCGGGTTCCCGACGACGAGCACCTTGACGTCGCGCGTCGCGCTACGCGACAGCGCCTCGCCCTGTGGCTTGAAGATCCCACCGTTGGCCGACAACAGATCGGCTCGCTCCATCCCGGCCTTGCGCGGCATCGCGCCGACGAGCAGCGCCACGTCGGCGTCACCGAACGCGAGGTCGGCGTCGTCGGTGCCCACGACGTCGGTGAGCAAGGGGAACGCGCAGTCGTCGAGCTCCATCCGCACACCCTCGAGCGCACCGAGGGCGGGCGTGATCTCGAGCAACCGCAACGCGACGGGCGTGTCGGGACCGAGCATCGAACCCGAGGCGATGCGGAAGAGGAGGGAGTAGCCGATCTGGCCGGCGGCCCCCGTGACGGCGACGCGTACAGGTGCGGTCATAGGCGACCGAGCGTACGCCGGGGCACCCGGGCGCGTCAGATCCCGAGGAGGTCGGAGATCAGGTTGGCGTAGTAGGTCTGGCCCTCCGGCCGGAGATGGATGCCGTCGCCGTAGAAGCACTGACCGGGGCACTCGGCCGAGAGCACCTCCCAGTCGAGCAGGATCTTGTTGTCGTTCTCGACATCGGCGGCGCGCAGCATGGTGTTGTTCTCCGCCGTCCACGACCGATCGGCCTTGACCGTCATGATGATCACATTCGGCACGCCGTTCATGGTCGACAGGAACGTGTCGAGTGTGTTCTGGCTGAACGAGCCGTTGGTGCCGAGGTGCACGACGACGGCTCGACCGAACAACTGCCGGTCGCGGAGCTGTTCGAACAACGGGATCACGTCGATCATCTGCCGGCTCACCGCAGCGTCGACGGTCATGCCCCGTTCCGTCAGCGCCCCTGCGGCTCCCAGCATCACGGAGTCCCCGATCGCGAGGTACGGGATCGGCTCGGCTGGCAGCGTGCTCGTGGTGGTCGTCGAGGTGGTCGTGGTCGTCTGCACGGGCGCAACCGACCCAGGCACGGCGGTGACGGCAGGGACGGTGGTACCGGTGGGGGCTTGAGTACCGGTCGTGGTACCCGTCGAACCCAACGTATTGCCGAGGTCGACGACCACATCCTCGCCCAAATCGGTCGACTCGGCGATCTCGTTCTGCTTCAGATCGGCACGCGCCAAGCTGAAAACACCGAAGATCGACAACACGAGACACGAACTGAACGCGACTGTCACGAGCTGCCGCGGCACCGGGTCGCGGGCGCGCCGGAGACTGCGCCACCAGATGCCGACCACACCCTTGCGGATCGGCGTCTCGACATAACGGTACGACGCCTCGGTGATGATCACCGTGGCGACCATCGCGGCCGCGAACTGCGGCCACGTCAACGTGTTGCCGGCGATACGGCGGATGACCTGGTAGATCGGCCAGTGATACAGGTACATCCCGTACGAGCGGGTGCCCACCCACAAGAACAGTGGGTTGCCGAGCACCGGCCCGGCGAACGATCGCCGGTGGGTCGCGGCGCCGATCACGAGCAGCGACGCGATCGACGTGATCAAGAACCCGCCGCGGAACAGCCACGGGTCGGGGCCATCGGGCGTGATGAAGTGGACGTACCACGTCTGCGCACCGAGCGCGCCGAGCCCGACGATGGCCAGTAGGTCCATCAGCCGGCCCTTGTCGCGCAGGGGGCCGCGCATCACCGCGTACGGCCGCCACACCATCGCGAACGCCGAACCGAACAGCAGCCCGCCCGCCCGGGTGATCGTCGACAGGTACAGCGTGTCGGCTTTCGAGATGCACCGGTCGGCGATCGTCCAGTAGGCGCCCGGGGTGACGTTGCACTCGCCGACGCGGCCCTGGCGGTACAACAGGGCGAGCGCGACCGTGATCACCAGCGCGGCGACGACCAGCCACTTGGCGACGTCGAACACGCGCCGGGTCCCGACCCGCAACAGCACCACCATCACGAGCGGCCACACGAGGTAGAACTGCTCTTCGACGGCGAGGCTCCACAGATGGCGCAGCGGCGCGAAGTCGCCGGTCGAGCTGTAGCCGGCCCCGACCCAGATCTGGTACCAGTTCGACACGTAGAACACTCCGCCCAACACGTCGCCGCGCAGCTTGCCGAGCGCGTCCGACCGGAAGATCGTCGTGTACGAGATCAGCAGGAACAACATCACGAACAACGCCGGCAACAACCGACGGGCGCGCCGCAGCCAGAAATGACCGAGATGGACGCGCCCCGTGCGCTCCTTCTCGGCGATCAGCAGCAACGTGATCAAGTAGCCACTGATGACGAAGAACACCTCGACACCCAAGAACCCGCCGGGCAACCACTCGCTGTTGGCGTGGTAGATCATCACGGCCACGACGGCGAGCGCGCGCATGCCGTCGAGTCCCGGCAGGTAGGGGACACGACTGATGTTCGACGGTTCGGCGTAACCCGATCGCGTCGAGGGGCGCGTCAGGGCCTGGGAGGCCATTGACGACAGTATCGCTCAGTCAGAGCGCGATCGGCGGTTCACCCGGCGCGCTCGACGCCCGCCTCGGCCACGCCGGTGCGGATCGCCCATGCCGCGATCTCGGTGCGGCTCCGCATCCCGAGCTTGGCCAGGATGTTCGAAACGTGCACGGCGGCGGTCTTGCGGGCGATGAACAGGCGTTCCGCGATCTGGGCGTTCGTCAGGCCGTCGGCGAGCAGCGTGGCCACCTCCAGCTCGCGACCCGACAGTTCGTTCCCCGGCACCGAGGCCGCCCGGCGTTCGAGCCGCCGGAGGAGCGCATCGGCCCGTTCACGGCGCCAGCCGGGCCACCGGGCGAGCATGCCGGCGGCGGCAACCGCGTGCTTGGCGGCATCGACGTTTCCCGAGTCGACGTTGCCCGTGTCGGCGAGCGCCAGTTCGGCGAGCTGCAGCTCGAGCTCACCTCGCAGCCATCGCTCGACGTCGTCACCTACTCGTGAGGCGTGGTCCGTCGCCTCGGCGCGACGACCCGCGCTCGACTCGAGGAACGCCATCGCCACATCCCACGACGAGCACGCTCGATCCTCGACCGGGATCGTTTCGGCCACGACTTCACGAAGGACCTCCTCTGGCACGCCGGCGCGTAGCGCGGCCTCGACGACGCATGGGAGGTGGTAGATCTTGTGCTTGACCGGATGCTCCGAAGTTGCCCAGGCGTCGACCACGGCGCGCGCTGAGCGTGCGTCGCCTCTCGCGGCGGCATCGACGAGGTCGGCATACGACGTCCCATTCTCTCGACGCCGACCGGTGCGGTAGCGGGGCGCGGCCTCGCCGGCCGAGCGCCCCGAATCACCCGCTTCGGCTTCGAGCAACGCTGAGTAGAAGTCGAGCCAGAGCGTCCCCTTGCGGCACTGCCCGAGGCGCCGCCAGCGCCACGCGTGCGTCAGCCAGCGGTCGAGCTCGGTACGGTCGGCCGACAGCGACGCCAGCTCGGCGAGGTGCTCGGCGTACGAGTACGCGGCCAGCGCGGCGAATCCCGCTGATTCGGCGTTGACGCGCATCCGTTCGATGATCTCCCGCCGTTGTTCGACGGCCACGTGGTCGACGATGTTGTTGAGCCCGCGCGCCGCCGTGACGTGATCGCCGAGCGCCTCGGCACGGTCGACCGCCGCCAACACCTCGGGCACCACGTCGTCGCCCTCGCCGGCGCAGCACGACCAGCGCTCGACGAGCGCCTGGGCCTGCACCCGCTCGGAGCCGATGGCACGCGCCTCGGCGATCGCCCGTTCGGCGTACTCGATCGTCGGCCCGGCGCGGCCGGCGAGCATGTTGGCCTGGGCCAGATCGGCCAGTGCTGCCGCCCGGTCCTCGCCCGCCGGCATGCGATCGACGAGCGTCGCCAACCGGCGGTGCTGTTCGGTGTGTGCGACGTCGTCGCCGCCGTCCCACGCGACTCGCATCGCCAGCCGGCGGGCACGCGACTCGTCCACGAGATCGTCACGATCGACGCTCGTGCGGATCCACCTCGATGCATGCTCAGCCGCGTCGTCGAGGGCGCCGACGAGCCACGCCGCACGCGTCGCGAGCTCGTTCAGCGATGAATCCTCCGGCGCCTCGCCGATCCCGAGCTCGGCGAGCTCGAGAGCGTGATATGCGGCGCCCCGGCGCAACGCTTCCGACGCCGCACGTCGCACCGCGGCGACCATGACGTCTACCGCTCCAGCCGATGCCGCGTGGTGGGCGATCGCCACGTCATCGGGCTCGCTGGCTTCGAGCAGCGCCGCGAGCGCCGCCTCGTGGATCCGGCGCCGCTCGCGGCCGAGCAGTCCGGCACTCACCGTCTCGCCGACGAGGGCGTGCCGGAACGCGAACACGTCGACCTCGTCCTCGACGAGGAGGCCGGCGGCGACGAGACCGCGCAAGGCGTCGATCAGCGATGCCTCGCTCGAGCCGGTCACGCGCGCGAGAAGGTCGAACGGCACCCGTTGGCCGAGGACCGCGGCAGCCTCGATGACCGCCCGCTCGCCCGCGTTCAGGGCCAAGACGGCGTCGCGGAGGAGCTCGGCAACGGTCCAGGGCAGCGGGAGGTCGGCGAGGCCGGTCGCACCCGCGTCACCCGACGAGGCGATCAACTCCTCGAGGAAGAACGGGTTCCCGCCGCTGCGGTGGTGCAATGCCTTCACGGCGCGGTACGGCACGTTGTCGCCGAGTGCCTGCGCCGCGAAGTCGGCGACCTCGTCGAGACCGAGCCGGTCGAGCCGGATGTTCAGCCCGTCCGGACGCCGTTCGACTGCGTTGAGCAAGGCCGAGAGCGGCGAGCGCGCGAGCAGGCCGTCAGGCCGGTAGGTGCCGATCACGACGACGTCGTCGA